>NZ_LWGG01000976.1:0-37540 GCF_001635365.1 Oleiphilus sp. HI0128
GTTGGAGCGTTGGTTGCTCTATTTGTGATCATCGATCCGATTGGAATGGCTTTAATTTTCCATTCTTTGCTTGAAAGTGGTTCAGGTCGAAAGTTGATCGCTTTCAAGGCCTGTCTTATTTCCACGATGCTACTAGTATTGTTTGGCAATTTTGGTGAACTCCTTTTAAGTAAGCTTGCGATTAGTATTCATGCATTCAAGATATCCGGTGGCGTGCTTTTGTTTTATACGGCGTTTCGTATGGTTACCAGTAGTTTGTCTTTCGCTGGCAGCGGGAATGGCAGAGATATATCGGTTTTCCCATTGTCCATACCGCTACTTGCGGGGCCTGGCTCTTTAACAGTAAGTATTTTGTTGTTTTCTTCGACTAGTTCGGCTTTGGGCCAGCTTTCTGTGATGTTTGCCATTGTATCTATCAGCACGCTAACCTGTATTCTGATGATTTTTTCGGGCAATGTTAAACGCCTGGTTGGTGCGATAGGTGATGAAGTATTAAAACGTTTTTTAGGAATGATCTTAGCTGCACTGGCAATCCAGTTTATTCTGGATGGCTTGCGAGTATTTACTTAATGTCGGCGAATCAGCTTATGCTGCTATAAGGAATCAAAGCTTATTAAGCGCATTTTCAAGAGAAATGCTTTTTAGGTTTTGTGCCTCGGCAACGTTCTTGTTACAGAGCTCCCCATTAACAATATTCAGACCTTTCATAAAGCCCGGGTTCGTTTCCAGTGCTTTACGACAACCTCTATTAGCAAGCTCGATTACGTAAGGCGCTGTAGCGTTCGTTAAAGCTAGAGTTGAACTTCGTGCAACGGCTCCGGGCATATTGGCGACGCAATAATGTACGACATTATTTATTGTGAATACTGGCTTTTCATGAGTTGTAGGTTTTGAGGTTTCAATACATCCACCTTGGTCTATCGCCACATCTACGATCACGCTGCCGCTTTTCATCTGGCTTAGGTCAGTTTTAGTAATTAGCTTTGGGGCGGTAGCGCCGGGAATTAGCACAGCCCCAATAACAAGGTCGCAGTGAGGTAGGAGTTTGAGTAGGGCTGCGCGACTTGCGTATAGAGTTTTGATGCTGTTGCCAAACTCGCTTTCTAGTGTTCTTAGTGTTTCAATCGATTTATCGAATACGGTTACGTCGCTCCCCATGCCAACAGCGATTTTAGCAGCATTGCGGCCGACAACTCCGCCACCAAGTATCAGAACGCGTGCCGGTTCGACACCGGGGGCACCACTTAAGAGTACGCCGCGACCTCCCTGCGATTTCTCAAGGCAGTGAGCGCCTGCCTGAATTGACATTCGGCCAGCAATCTCTGACATTGGTGTAAGAAGAGGAAGGTGTCCCGCAGCATCGGAAACCGTCTCATAGGCGATGCACGTTGCTTTACTATCTAGCAAGTCGCTTGTTTGCTGAAGATCTGGTGCAAGGTGTAAATATGTAAACAGTATATGACCTGCGGTGAGCTGGCTGCGCTCCCAGGCTTGCGGCTCCTTTACCTTAAGAATCAGGTTTGCTTGGTGAAAAATATCAACAGCAGATTCGAGCACAGTCGACCCTGCGTCAAGGTATTCTTGGTTTGAAAAACCGGATCCTAATCCTGCATCTTTCTCTATAAAAACCTTATGTCCATGAGAATAGAGCTCGTGAGCAATGTTAGGCGTCATGGCGACGCGGAATTCGTTATTTTTGACTTCTTTTGGTACACCAATACGCATTGCTGACTCCTTTAAAAAACGCCAGATATGTTATTAGTATAGCTGTATTTTTAGCGGATGAAGAACGACGTAAGGGGAAGAGGAGGGGGAGTTTGTTTGAAAAGCTCCACCTCTAAGATCCTGGTTTGGGGGCTTAGAGGTGGGTACTAAGCACTCGTTAGCCGCGACGGCGAAATAGTGGTTGATTCATAAAGCTTGCTGCTTGATAAGATTCAGTAAAGTCGGACAAGCCTTCTTGTGCGACCTCAATATCTTTGTCTTCTCGAACTGCATATGCGTCAAAACCGCAGCGTTTCAGATAGAAAAGCTGGTCGTGAAGAATGTCGCCAATTGCACGAATTTCACCCTCAAAGTTCAAACGGTCGCGAAGTATACGAGCATAGGAGTAGCCGCGCCCGTCAACAAACTTAGGGAAGTTTATTGCAATAGCAGGAAGCTTATCCAGGTAGGGTGCAAGCGCTTCCGGTTCTTCGTCGCTGTCGAGCCAAACGCCAACTTCAGAAGCATCAATGCATCCAGGGTTTTCAAGCAAATAGTTTAAGGGAACAAATACCTGGCTCTGCTCAAGCTTGCCTGAAAAACCTTTATCTAGAATTTGCCACGCATCATCGACAATCTTATCTACTTTAATCAGCCTTGGCATATACGCGCTCCTTAAAAGGTAGCATTCCAATTCTACGGAATGTATCAATAAACAGTTCTTCTTCAGTTCGGTTTTCAATATAAACGTTGATAATCTTTTCAACGACTTCAGGCATCTGAGCTCTAGCGAAGGACGGGCCTAATATTTTGCCAATGGCGGCATCTTTACCCGAGTTTCCACCTAGAGATACCTGATAGAATTCTTCGCCGCGCTTATCAACACCGAGAATTCCAATGTTACCCACATGGTGATGACCGCAAGCGTTCATACAGCCTGATATATTTAAATCGATCTCGCCGATGTCATAGACATAATCTAGATCATCAAACTTGATTTGAATCTGCTCAGCTACTGGTATTGATTTGGCGTTTGCAAGGCCACAAAAGTCGCCGCCTGGGCAGCAAATAATGTCTGTAATCATGCCAAGGTTAGGCGTTGCAAAACCAGCTGCTTTAGCCTCACTCCATAATTCAAACAACATATTCTGAGGAACGTCTGCAAGAACAATGTTCTGGTCGTGTGTTACACGGACTTCACCAAAACTATACTTATCAGCCATGTCTGCAATTGTATCAACCTGCTTGTCAGATGCATCGCCTGGTGGTGTGCCCGTTTTCTTAAGTGTTAGCGTAACGATCGAGTAGCCAGGCTTTTTATGGTCATTGACATTACGCTTGATCCAATTGGCAAAGCCTTTGTGCTCGTCTTGTTGCTTAACAAAGCTTTCACTATTATCAGCAAGCGATTGGTATGCTGGTTCTGTAAAGAAGTTTTTTACACGGTCAATTTCTTCATTGGTCAGTGTTGTCGCTCCATCCTTGATATGCTCCCATTCAGCTTCAACGCGTTCTGCGAACTTGGCGGGTGTAAGGGCTTTTACAAGGATTTTAATACGAGCTTTGTATTTGTTGTCGCGGCGACCGTGAATATTGTAGACACGCAAGATCGCATCGAGATAACTAAGCAGGTGCTTCTCGGGTAAAAACTCACGAATTACCGAGGCAATGATTGGCGTACGGCCTAGCCCACCACCGGCCAAAACTTTAAAGCCAATTTCACCTGCATCGTTCTTAACAAGCTCCAGAGCAATATCATTCACTAGAGACTCAGTACGATCTGTATCACCACAAGCGTTTACCGAGATTTTGAATTTACGTGGCAAGAATGCAAACTCAGGATGGAAAGTCGACCACTGACGTATGATCTCGCAGTAAGGGCGCGGGTCTAACAATTCATTCGCTGCCACACCGGCAAACTGGTCAGTCGTGGTGTTACGAATACAATTGCCACTCGTTTGAATGGAATGCATTTCAACACTACGAAGCTCGTCAAGAATGTCTGGGACATCTTTTAGCTCGGGCCAGTTGAATTGGACGTTTTGGCGAGTAGTAAAGTGCAGGTAGCCTTTGTCGTAGTCACGACTGATTGAAGCGAGCTTCCTAAGCTGTGTGGAAGACAGCATGCCGTAAGGTACGGCGACCCGAAGCATAGGTGCTAATCGCTGGACGTATAGACCGTTTTGCAGACGTAAAGGCAAAAAGTCGTCACCTGCCAAAGTCCCTTCAAGAAAGCGTTGGGTTTGACCGCGGAACTGCTGAACCCGTTCCTGGACGATCTGTTTGTCGTAACCATCGTATTTGTACATTTAGTGCGTCTCAATCGTACTTGCTTAATATAATTTAGCCCAAAGCAGCCTGGGGCCATTTTTGCGGGCGCTAAGGGTATCAGTTTTTAATAAGCGGTTAAATAACCAGCTTATATAAGTTTGTTTAGCTATTACGGGTTTTGGTTATATAAAAGCCGTTTTTTAGCGATTAATCATAGTTTAGTACCGGACTCAACCATTTTTCTGCTTCAGTGATAGACATTGATTTACGCTTAGCGTAATCCTCGACCTGGTCTTTGGTAATTTTTCCAACAGAAAAATATTTTGAATCAGGGTGGGAATAATAAAACCCACTAACTGAAGCTGCAGGTGTCATTGCAAAGTGTTCGGTTAATGAAATTCCGGCACTGTTTTCGGGTTCCAGTAGCTTGAACAGCTCGGTCTTTTCAGTATGATCAGGGCAAGCAGGGTAGCCCGGAGCAGGGCGGATACCGCGGTATTTTTCTTTAATCAAGGCGTCGTTATCAAAGCTTTCATCTCCAGCGTAAGCCCAGAACTCTTTACGAACTCTTTCGTGCATACGCTCAGCGAAAGCTTCGGCTAGGCGGTCAGCTAGCGCTTTGACCATAATCGCGTTGTAGTCGTCATGTTTTGCTTCGAACTCGGTGGCAAGTTCTTCAGCACCGATTCCAGCGGTGACTGCAAAGCCACCGATATAGTCATTGAGACCCGTTTCTTTAGGTGCAATAAAGTCAGCTAGTGATAAGCTAAATTGATTGCCCGCTTTGTCAGATTGCTGGCGTAGGTGATTCAGGCTTAGATTTACCTTAGATCGACTTTCGTCTGCAAATACAGTAATTTCATCATCGCCTTGAGCGTTTGCTGGCCAAAATCCGATAACAGCCTTGGCTTTTAGTTTTTTATTGCTTATCAGATCCTTGAGCATTTTTTGTGCATCATTGAAAAGACTCTGAGCAGCTTCACCGATATGCTCATCTTTTAATATTTTCGGGTATTTTCCAACCAGGTCCCACGTGATAAAAAACGGAGTCCAATCGATATAGTCAACTAATTCTTCAAGTGGGTAGTCTTCAAAGATTTTGGTGCCGGTAAATTTCGGCTTAGGTGGTTCGTAGCCGCTCCAATCAAGTGACAGCTTGTTTGCTACTGCTTTTTCATAGCTTAGGAAGCTGGACTTGGCGCTGCGGTTTTTACGACGTTCGCGTACCGTCTCATATTCCACCTTCACGTTCTCGACAAAGGTGTCACGCTGTGTATCACTTAACAAAGAGGTAGCAACACTGACACTACGTGAGGCATCTGTGACATAGACTGAAATATTATTTTGATACTGAGGTTCTATCTTCACAGCGGTGTGAGCCTTAGAGGTCGTTGCACCACCGATCATTAGTGGTATATCCAAGCCTTCTCGCTGCAGCTCTTTTGCGATATGGACCATTTCGTCAAGCGACGGTGTGATTAGGCCACTAACTCCAATAATGTCTACATTATGTTCTTTGGCGGCAGCAAGTATTTTATCGGCAGGAACCATTACACCAAGATCTATTACTTCATAGTTGTTGCACTGTAAAACGACACCAACGATATTCTTGCCGATATCATGTACATCGCCTTTAGCGGTGGCCATTAGGATTTTACCCTTGGTCGTTTGTTTATCACTTTTTTCTGCTTCAATGAAGGGGACGAGATGTGCGACTGACTGTTTCATTACCCGGGCGCTTTTAACGACTTGTGGTAAGAACATTTTACCTTCGCCAAATAGGTCGCCTACGACATTCATTCCATCCATTAAAGGGCCTTCGATGACCTCAATTGGTCTCGCTGCTTTGACGCGAGCTTCTTCGGTATCTTCTGTAATAAAGGTGGTAATACCTTTAACAAGCGCGTGTTCGAGTCGCTTTTCGACAGGCAGCTTACGCCACTCTAGATCCTCTTTCTTCTTCTCACCGGCTTCACCGCGGAAATTATCAGCTATTTCAAGAAGTCGATCAGTTGAGTCGTCCCGTCTATTTAGGACAACATCTTCGACGCGCTCTTTTAGCTCTGGATCAATATCGTCATAGATAACTAGTTGTCCGGGATTGACGATACCCATGTTCATACCGGCTTTTATGGCGTGATAAAGAAAGACGGAATGAATAGCCTCGCGTACTGGGTTGTTGCCGCGGAAGGAAAACGAGACGTTACTAACGCCACCAGAGACACTTGCATAGGGTAGGTTTTGACGAATCCAGCGAGTAGCTTCGATAAAGTCAACGGCGTAGTTGTTATGTTCTTCGATACCTGTTGCGACCGCAAAAATATTCGGGTCAAAAATAATATCTTCAGGAGGCATGCCTAAGCCAACCAATACGTCGTATGAGCGCTTACAAATCTCTATCTTACGATCTAAGGAGTCGGCCTGACCCTTCTCATCGAAAGCCATCACTACCGCGGCCGCACCGTAACGAATACAGGCTTTCGCATGATCGATAAATTGCTCTTCGCCTTCCTTCAAGCTAATTGAGTTAACGACAGCCTTCCCTTGTACGCAACGCAGTCCGGCCTCAATTACTTCCCACTTAGAGGAGTCAATCATAATTGGTGCTTTGGAGATATCTGGTTCTGAAGCGACGAGGTTGAGAAAGTGGACCATCGCTTCTTTGGATTCCAGCATGCCTTCATCCATATTGATATCGATGATTTGTGCGCCGTTTTCAACTTGCTGTCTTGCAACGTCGAGTGCTTCTTCAAACTCTTCGTCTTTAATAAGCCTCAAAAACTTCTTTGAACCAGTAACGTTAGTGCGCTCACCGACATTAATGAATAGTGAGTCTTCATCTGTAACAAAAGCTTCTAAGCCGGAAAGGCGAAGTTTGGGTTTGATCTGTGGAATAGCCCTTGTACTGTGTTTCTCCATACGTCGTGCGATTTCAGCAATGTGCTCTGGTGTTGAACCGCAGCAGCCACCGATAATGTTGATTAAATTATCTTTTGCGAAGGTCTCAACGATATCGGCCATTTCTTCAGGTGTTTGATCGTATTCACCAAACTCATTCGGCAGGCCTGCGTTAGGGTGGGCGCTAACATAGCATTCGCCCTTGGTAGATAACTCTTCAATGTAGGGCCGAAGTGCATCGGCACCCAGAGCGCAGTTAAAACCGATGCTCAGAGGCTTGCAGTGCTTAACAGATATTAGGAAGGCCTCAGCTGTCTGCCCGGACAGAGTACGGCCCGAGGCGTCAGTGATGGTGCCTGAAATCATGATTGGCAGTTTCAGTTTGGAATCCTGAAAGTATTGTTCAACTGCATAAATAGCTGCTTCAGCATTAAGCGTATCGAATATGGTCTCGATCATGATTATGTCGGCACCGCCTTTTACCAAGGCATCGGTGGCTTCATAATAATTGTCGTAAAGCTCTTCGAAAGTGACGTTTCTAAAACCCGGGTCGTTAACGTCGGGGCTAATGGATGCCGTACGTGATGTTGGGCCAACGACACCTGCAACAAATCTTGGCTTGTCGGGCGTTTCAGCGGTCTTCTTCTCCGCTTCTTCACGTGCAATACGTGCAGCTTCGAAATTTAACTCGTATACAAGCTCTTCCATGCCATAGTCAGCTTGGGAAACTTTGGTCGAGTTGAAAGTGTTTGTTTCAATTATATCTGCGCCTGCATCTAGATATTGTTTATGGATGCTAGCAATGGCGTCTACTTGAGTCAGGCATAATAGGTCATTATTGCCTTTAACTTCCGAAGGGTGGTCTTTGAACCTTTCACCGCGATAGTCTTCCTCTTCAAACTTAAAGCGCTGGATCATTGTTCCGGTAGCGCCATCCAGTATTAGGATGCGCTTGCTTAGCGCGTCGTTCAAAAGCTGAGTTCTATTTTGTATGTTGGACATTAAATGTGTATTCCCAAAATAAGGTGAAATAGCACGCAATTCTATGCGATGTTGTAGAAAGCGCTATCTTAGCGGAAATAAAAGTATATTGAAATATTTTGATATAGAAAATAATATCTAAAAACCTGACAATTTCTGCTCTCACACAAGCGTGAGTATAAAACGATTACCTGAGTATTTTACTAAGTCTTTATCCCAGAGTCCAAAACCCGTATTATATGCGCAAATAATTTCATCGAGGCTTACTTCATTATGGTCACTGTTTCCGAATCAGCTCAACATTATCTCGCTCAACTTGTCTCTAATCAGGAGTCAAATGGTATGGGCGTTAGAATGTTTGTTACTCAGCCAGGCACTAAATTTGCCGAGACCTGTTTGGCCTATTGTCAGCCTGAAGATATCGTTGAAGACGATGAAGTGATGGAGCTAGAAGGCTTTAAACTTTACCTCGAGAAGAAAAGCGTTCCATTTCTAGATGAAGCATTTGTAGATTACGCAGAAGAAAAAATGGGTGGCCAGCTGACAATTAAAGCGCCAAATGCCAAGATGCCAAAGATAGATGAAAATTCCAGCTTGTCAGAGCGTATCACCTATATTCTTGTTACGGATATTAACCCTGGTTTGGCATCGCATGGTGGTGATGTATCACTTGTTGAAATAACTGAAGATCAAATTGCGGTACTTCGCTTCGGTGGCGGTTGTCAGGGGTGTAGTGCAGTTTCAATTACCTTGAAGGACGGTGTCGAAAAGCGTTTGTTGGAGGTTGTTCCTGAGCTAAGTGGCGTGCGTGATGTAACAGATCACTCCGTTACGGATAATGCTTATTATAAATAAGCGAACTCTGGTATCAGAATAGCGCTCTTAGAGCTTAGGTTCTAGGTACAACTAGTTAGTCGTTCTAAAAAAGGAAGGTCAATGATCTTCCTTTTTTTATGCTTGATTGTGGCTCAGGTTAGGATCATTTCGCTGTATTCACATGCTATTTCGTATACTATGGCCCGACTTACATCTTAATTTTTAATATTATCTTCATAATAATTTTAATAACACTATGCAGCCTGATTACGATACTCAACTAACCAACAAGAAATCCGAATTTAGCATCAAAGTCCTGATGCAAAAAATCCTTTCCTACTCAATTCTATGTCTTTTGTTCGTAACGATTATTTCGGGCACTAGTGAGAATATGCATGCACAGATGCTTAAGCTTGGCAGCTATTTTTGGGAGGACTACTTTATTCTTCGGGGTGATGAGCCCACTGCAGACTGTGAATATCAGTTTGATATCGAAGCCAGGTTGGATGAATTAGAACAAGAGCACCTTGCAGAAAATGAAGACTTCGATTTATTTGCGACTGAGTTTGATCGTGATTCAGCTCGTAATTCCTTAGCTAGCCAAATCAGGCTATGCCAGAAGCAGCATGCTGATGCCCAGACCTATCGAGCTCAAATGAATGTTTGGGTTCGTACTTTTAAAGATCTTGAGCACACCTTTGCTCAAGTTAGTTTGCTTGCTATTGAGAATCAAAAACTTACTTTGATATTGCTGCTGGCACTGTCTGCGTTTATCACAACATGGAAGCGTAATCATATTGCGTTTAGGTCGATTCATAGTCGAATGGATCACTACGTTTCGAATGTAGGGCAGTTGTTTGCCAATGCCTGTCTTGGGTTGTCTACCGTCGCGTTTTACCAAGGCTCTTACGCATCGGGGACTGAGGTTACCAACCCTGAGTTAATGATTATCCTTATGCTCGGGTGTTTTAGCTTATGCGGTCTGAATCTATATCAGTTACTCAATCCATCGCCAGATCTTGAGCCTGGAGGTAAACCCTGGCTTGCCTTTATAGCGATACCTATTCATAGTATTATGCTGTTAGCAGCGATCTTTCAGTTTTTTATTGTTGAGTCGCACTATCCAGGTATTGCTATCTATTTTACTCAAATCTTTCAGCTAACTAATCTTCATTTAGCAATTGGTCTTTATATTCTGGTTGGTATGCTGCTTAAAGAAACGCTTCTTGGTGCAAAATTGTTTGAGGTGTTTAAACCTTGGCACCTGCCGCCTGAATTGCTTGCATTTGTTGCTATCGCATTGATGGCATTCCCGACTGCTTATACCGGTGCTTCGGGCATTATCATTATTGCGATGGGCGCGGTTGTTTATCAAGAGATGAGGCGAGTAGGGACTCGTCGTCAGTTGTCGCTTGCCGTGACAGCAATGACGGGTTCAGGTGTTGTGCTAAGGCCTTGTTTGCTTGTAGTTGGTATTGCAATACTTAATAAAGAAGTTGTGACAGACGAGCTGTTTCATTGGGGCTTCAGGGTTTTTCTTCTGAGTATGCTCGTGTTTGCGGTATTTGCAATGATTACACGAAAGGACCCTATGAAAATTGTACCGGCAAGTGAAGCATTGTTACCTTCTCTTAGAAATTTGATGCCACTTCTTCCTTATGTTGGGATTCTGGTCGCTGCGCTCTTTCTTTACGACATATTGCTAGATGCTCAACTTGACGAATTTACGGCACCTGTCATGCTGCCAATTATCGTTATGGCAGTTTTAGTGTTTGAACGTAAATTTAGTAGGGATTTCCATCAGCGAAATGAAAGTGCTAAGGCGAGTCCGACGATATCTTCAGCCTTTTCCAGTTCTGTAGATAACTCATCCATACAAATTGGCGCCTTACTGATGTTAATGGCTTGCTCGTTTACAGTTGGCGGCATTATAGAACGGGGCGGCGGCGTACTAGAGATACCCGAATTCTTCGGCTCTACCTACGGCACGATGGCGTTTCTCGTTCTGTTTTTGGTGATGATCGGCATGGTAATGGACCCCTTTGGTGCGCTTATCCTGGTTACAGGTACGATTGCTCCGGTTGCTTATGCTGCCGGAATCAATCCGATTCACTTCTGGATGACCTGCTTGATGGCTTTCGAACTTGGTTATTTGAGTCCGCCGGTTTCGTTAAATCACCTACTTACCCGTCAGGTTGTGGGTGATGAGGAAGTCAGTCTCGCTTTAAAAGAGGGCGATTCCTTTTATTATCGCCACGAGCGTTTACTTCTTCCGCTTATGGTTATGGGTACAACACTCATTCTTGTTGCTTTCGTTCCATTAGCATTCATCGATCAATAAGGTTGCTAGAATGGAACGCGTAGCAAAACGTGAGGAGCAATTAGAGCAACTTGAACGGCAGAGTGAAAGTGACTTGCCAGAAATAATTTCTGGCATGAGTGATGAACAATTTGAAGCTGTGTTTGATTTGGTTGAGTCGGTGCTCGAACGTGAAAGAAAAGGATTTGATCGTTTTTTCGAGTCTATCTCTCAAACGCTTAGATATATCCCCAACTTTCTCGTGCTTGCGATTACAAACAAATATATCGACCCACCCATTGCGGCAAGAATTACATCTAAGCTCCCCATTAAGAGTGCTGTTCAAATAGCAAAAGGTTTGTCTGTTGAGTATGTCTGTGAAACAGCGGTCTTTATGAATGAGCGCTATGCAGCCGAATTGCTAGCTCGGCTGCCGAAAAAACAGGCGCAAGATGTAATTGCCTGCTTGGCTGAGCAACACCCCTTGCGTGTATTGGATATACTGGAATATGCAGACAAAAGCTTGTTAAAAAGCATGGTTAAGCACGGTTTGACGCTGGCAGTACTTGAAAAAGACTTAAACGAGTTGAGGCTAGTGACCTTTAAGAAGCTGCACGCATTAGCGTAGTTCGCCAAGCAAAGCTCGCTAAAGATGCTTCGCGAGGTGCTCTGCGGCTTTGTCGAAAAGATCCTCTCCTTTATCGATCCAATGAATTTCCTGCCCCTTCTTTTCTATATTCCTAAACCACTTACTTTGTTGTTTTGCAAAAGCGTGAATGGCTGAATTGAGTTTTTGGTACATATCGTTGTAACTCAGCTCACCTTGCAAGTATTGTGCGACAAAGCGATATTCAAGGCCGAAGAAGTGTAACTTTTCCCAGGGAAGGCCTTGTTGTCTGAGTGTTTCTACTTCCTCTATCATGCCTTCTTCAAGCCGTGCCTTAAGCCTCGCTGTGATTCTAGCCTTTATTTCTTCGCGCTCTAAGCGAATGCCTATCGTAAGGGGTGTAAAAGTGGGAAGCTCCAGTGGCTTTAGATCTTTGCTGTCGGCTACTGCTATTTCGATTGCTTTAATGATGCGGTCTCGGCTTAACAAGTCGGTTGTGTTGTGTAAATTTTTGTCAAAACTTAGCAATAGCTCGATTAATTCGCGTTCTGATTTATTTTCCATTTCCTGACGTGCTTTTTCGTCAGACTTCGCTATCGTTAATTCATAACGGTTTAATATGGCATCTAGATACATCCCTGTTCCGCCCACTAAAAACGGCAGTTGTTCGCGTTTGACGATATTGGTGAAAGCTGTGGAGAAATGTTGGGCGTAGGCGAAAAGGTTGAATTCCTCTTGCGGCTCCACAATGTCGATTAGGTGATGGGGGACTTCTTCGTATTCATCGAGATCTTTGCCTGTACCAATGTCCATGCCCCGGTATACCTGGCGAGAGTCGGCAGAGATTATCTCACCTGAAAACTGACGGCAAAGCTCTACAGCTAATGAGGTTTTACCACTTGCCGTAGGGCCTAGAATGGTAACTAGTTTGGCTTGATGAGAATCTGTCATATTAATCTGTAATAAGTATTGAACTAACAAACACTTCGTTATAGTGTGGGAAATAAGTAGATATAAAACTGCCAGCTATTATAACTGGCCAGTTACCGTGAATCGCTATCTTATAACAATTACATGATAAATACGGCTACTTTGCTGGACACTTGTACCATAAAAACGAAGATATAATCTTGCAAACCTTGAGTTAACAAGAACCTAAACAAGGAATTCTTTTCGGAATGAAGGTCTACAACGTCTTAATAGCGCTGGTATTAATATTAGCAAGCACGTCTGCATACTCTCTAGAGAAAAAAACATTTTGTATTTGGGATCCGGTTGGGCGTAATGGCCCGGTTATGTCTTTTTATTCTGACTTAATACCAAAAGCTCAATCATGGGGCTTGAGTATCAGGTTTGTTGCATATACTGACGAAAAGGTCGCCGCAAGTGAGTTTAAAGCAGGGCGCTGTGAAGCCGTACTTTTGAGCGCAATACTTTCACGCCAATTCGTTAAATTTGGCGGCACAATGGATGCTATTGGCGCGATTACCTCCCAGAAAGGCCTTGAACTCGCCTTGGGTACGTTGGCTCGTCCTCGTGCCGGTAAGTTGATGACCCAGGGTAATTACGAAGTGGTTGCAACTTTTCCGGTAGGGTCAATGTTTGCCTTTGTAAATGACCGATCGATAGAAAGTATCGATGACTTTGCTGGTAAAAAACTGGCAATTCTTAATGGAGACCCCCAGGCTAAAAAGTTTGCCGACTTGGCGGGTGCTTCTCCCTTCAATGTTTCTCTGACCACTTTTGCAGGGCAATTCAATAATGGTAATGTCGATATTTTGTTGATGCCAGCTTTGGCCTATAACACATTTGAGCTATACAACGGATTAGGTGACAAGGGCGGGATAATTGATTACCGACTTTATTATGGCATGCTGCAAACAATCGCTAAGCGTGATCAATTCCCTGAGGTATGTTCCAGGAACCGAAAAGCCAGAAAGCGTGAGTGCGTTAGCTTTGGCCACAAAATGCGTAATTATATCCTGACACGAATGGATGATATGGAACGAATGGTTAAGGATGCTGAGAATGAAATACCTCAAAACTACTGGATCGAGATTAGTCAGTTTACTAAGGATGATATTGATCATTTCAGTAAACGTGTACGCATGGCACTAAAGGCAGACAAGGTCAATCATCCTACGGCACTTAAGTTACTCTGGAAAATTCGTTGCCGTCTGGATCGTTCTCGTGGCGAGTGTGCTGCAAACGCTAAACCAGAATAGCTACTTGATGAATAAGAAAGCCCCTACAAATTATCCTTTGTAGGGGCTTTTTTGTTGGGTTTTAGTTTGGAGTAGAAGTAAGGATGTTTTCTGTGCCTTGCTTACCCGCAGTCTTCTCTTCCAGCTTGAGTAGAATTGCGGGTAGCGCTATAAAGTCGAATATCAGTGCTAGCGTAATCGTTGTTGCAGTGAAGATACCCATGTGGGCGTTCATGTTGAAGTTGGACAATGCAAGCACCATAAACCCTGCGACTAAAACGAAGGTTGTCACCCAAAGTGCAGTACCAACGGTTGCGAAAGCATATTGCACCGCTTGCTCGCTAGTATAGCCTTTCTCACGCCTAGCCCTTCGATACTTGCTTAAAAAGTGGACGGTATCATCAACGACGATACCCAGGACCATACCTGTTGCGGTACCTACGGATATGCCAACATTACCGTTGAAGATACCCCACAAACCAAATGCAGCACCAATAGGTATAAGGTTAGGGATTAGGCTAACCAAGCCCAGTTTGACTGACCTGAGTACGATCACCATGATGATACAAATTAGTATCAATGCATAACTTACCCCCGAAACCATACTCATAACGTTTCGCTCACCGATATGAGAGAACATGATATTCGGGCTCGCAGCATAGAACTCAGTAATATCGGTATTTGTCTCAAGCCATTCAGCAATATCCTTTTCAAGCGCTAAGGTTTTGTAGCTTGGTATATTGTTTAGTACAACAGTTAGTTTGATAGATGATTTATCTACGTTTAACTGGTTGTTGAGATCCAGCCCATAGGGGAGCGACATTTCATATAACAGTAAATATTGTGCCGCTAAATCTTGTGACTCCGGTAGCCGGAAGTATGACTCATCATCGGCATGCATATTTTTATTCAGGCGCTTGAATATCTCGGTAATCGTATCGACATGAACAACTTCTTCTCGAGCTTCAAGCCATTGGCTGAATGCCTCGACCTGTTGTAAGAATTTCGGGTTGCTTATCTCACCGGATTCTCCGGCAACTAGTGAGTATTCAATTGTATAAATGCCAGAAAGGTTTTCAGCGGTAAAGTCGGTGTCTTTTCTAAATTCTACACTTTGCTTGAAGTAACCGACAAAGTCGTCATTTATCATATTTAATGGTATAGCAGAGAAAATGGCGATTGTTACCAAGCCGGTACCGATCAAAATTTGTCTGCGTTTGTTAATGACGAAATTAGCGATTGCATCAAGGCCTTTGTGTGCTTTATCTGCTTGCTTCTTCTCTTTTACCGGTAGCACCATAACCAGTGCTGGAAGTAAAAATACTGATAGAAAGAATGCTGCAACGACGCCCATAGCTACAGTATTACCTAAATCTCTGAAGGGTGGAACTTCACTAAAGTTAAGTGTCATAAAGCCAACAACTGTTGTGATGCTGGTGATGAAAACCGGCTGGAAATTGATACGTATGGCTTCTTGCATTGCTTCGGCTTTAAGCATTCCGTGCCGCATGTTAAATAGAAAGGTCACTAGAATATGAACGCAATCGGCAACGGCCATTGTCATGATTACCGTGGGCGCTGAGGTGCTTGGACCGGTAAGCGTCCATCCTAGCCAACCGAACATTCCCATTGCGCTGACGATAGACATTATTATGACAACCAAGGTTACGGCGGTACCGGTGAACGAACGTAAAAGCAATAATAAGGTGAAGATTATTATCACAAACATGACCGGAAACAGGTTTGCAAGGTCGTCCTGGGCTGATTCAGAAAAGGCATTGCCTAGCATCACGCTACCTGTGATATAAACATCCAGGTGGGGGTAGTCTTCTTCAAACTGGGCAATCATCACACGTGCTTGCGCTACTAGTTCGGGAATCTCCTGTTCGGTCAATTGAGGAAGTTGAACTGTGGTATTGACCGCAGTAACATGCGCTTGCTTGGAAATAAGGCGACTTTCTAGCAGCGGCTCGCTAAGCGCAATCCGTTTAATCTCGTCCAAATCGGCTTCATCTGGAAATTCAACCAGGTCGTTAACGAGCAAGTCATCTTCTTCGGCTTTTGTATATTGGAAGTTTGTGATTGAATCGACGCGTGTTGAATAAGGCAATTGCCAAGCTCTATCAGTTAGATCTTTAACTGCATTCAAGGTTGGAACGGTAAATACCTCGCCATCTTTCGGCGCTAGAACAACAAATATATTGTCTGATTTTGAATAGGTGTTTTGGAGTGTTTCAAATGCTACCAATTGTTCATTATCTTCTGAAAAGAATACTCGATAGTTTGAGCTGAACCCAATATTGCTAGCTCCGCTTGCTATAAAAAATACAATAGCTAAGGAGGCAATGATGATTAACCATCTGAACTTAATAATCTGCGCGGCAAGTCTATCGACCATAACAATGAACCTTGTAGTAAAAAGTCTTATTTTTGTGGCTGCTAACAATAGTATGTTATTGCCCCGTTGTTCTAATTTAATGCAATCAAACGCTAAATTTTGATGCTTTTATTGTAGTGCTGTTCCTATTTTGGTGTTAATAGGCTAAATTTAGAAATAATGTTCCGTATATGGAATGTATGCGGCTAACTCTAAATGCGAGAGTAAGAGAAGGGTACGAATTGATGCAAGACTTAAATGAAATGGCGATATTTGCAGTGGTTGTCGGATCGGGAAGCTTCACCAAAGCAGCGGACAAACTTAAGCTACCTAAATCTACCGTAAGCCGAAAAGTGAGTCAGCTCGAAAAGCGTATAGGTGTGCGACTTATTAATCGTACAACACGCAACTTAAAGCCGACAGAAACCGGTAAGTTGTATCATGAGCATTGCGTCAAAATGCTTGAGCAAGCTGAAGAAGCTGATCGTGTTGTTAATAATATGCAAGCTGAGCCAAGCGGTACGCTCAGGATTAGTACGCCGCTGTCTTTTGGTACACCTTTCTTCATCAGCACGATTAAACGATTTATGGAGCAGTATCCAAAAGTTAATGTCGAGATCTTCTCCGATGACAAACTGGTTGACTTACTAGAGCAGGAAATCGATGTGGCTTTTCGAATTGGCCCATTATCTGATTCTAGTCTGGTAGCACGAAATCTCGGAACCGCGCGATTGTCACTGTGTGCTTCTCCTGAGTATATTGCTAAAAACGGCATCCCTAAAACGATTCAGGCTATCGAAGATCATACCTGTGTCTCTCACCCAGCATCCGCTTGGGCTTTTCAAACGAATAACGGTATATACGAGTTTGAACCAAAGTCTCGCCTAGTGGCTAATGACATGGAAGTGCTGCGTCGAATGGTTATAGAGGGGGTTGGTGTTGGCGCTTTACCTCAGATTATTATTAGTGAAGATGTCAGGGCGGGGCGTTTGGTTACGCTACTTGAAGATGCACCATTTCAGGAAAGAACCTTTTACCTGGTTTATCCTAGCCGTAGAGAGCCACCTTCGAAGGTTATGGCCTTTACAGATTTTATTTTCTCAAGTTGTAAGCCGGTGCCACCATGGGAAACATTGAAGGAAGTATTTAATACGAATAAGAACTTGGAAAGTGTGCAAACTGCACTTGGCGAATCCTAGGTTTTATAATAGTATTTTTGGGTCAGAATTGGTTATGAGTGAGTACGGCAATGAGTGATGATGAGTTATTTGCAGAAGAAATGCAGGGAGTTACTCGTTTTGAAAGTAGCAAAATTTCTTCAAACAAAGTAGAGGAAGAAACACCAGGAAAGCGTGTTAGGCGCAAACTTGCCGTTGCCGATAAACTTACCGTAGATCCTCTAGCCTCCACCGAAGTGCCTATGCTGAAATCAAATGACATACTTGATTATAAGCGCGATGGTGTCCAGCACGGTGTGTATAAAAAACTAAGGATGGGGCGCTATGAATTAGATGCACGTTTGGACTTACATCGAATGACCGTTGAACAAGCAAGGCGCGAAGTATTCCGCTTTATTGATGAGTGCTCCAGGTACGAGCTTAGAGCAGTTATTATTTTACATGGGAAGGGAGATCGAAATCCTGACAAACTTGCCTTGTTAAAGAGCCATTTAGCGATTTGGCTTCCTCAACTAGACCAGGTAATAGCCTTTCATTCTGCTCAACCGCAGCATGGCGGCACTGGTGCAGTCTACGTAATGCTTCGCAAGGGTGACACTGCTAAACAAAATAATAGAGAGCGTCACGGACTACGTTGAGTCAACAAATCTTAATAAAGTGTAAGTGACTCTAAGTTACTTGGGTGTTAGCATCTAGACGTTAAAAAAATAATAAGATCTTACGTTCGGCGCTGGCCGTGTTTTGATCGCATTTAAAATACTTCTTGCCCTAAGAAGTATAAAAAATAATTAGCATTACTAAGTTCAACTATTTCTATAAAAACTATCTATAGCTTTGGCCAGACAAAGCTTTCTAGCTAGGAGGCAGAATGAAACTCAAGATTAATGGCGCGCCCATATCAATCGACGTCGAGCCAGATACGCCACTCCTTTGGGTGATTCGTGATGAGGTTGGTCTAAAGGGCACCAAGTTTGGTTGTGGTGCGGGTTTGTGTGGAGCGTGTACTGTTCATCTTAATGGTGTCGCCATTCGCTCTTGCATTACCCCTGTTTCGTCAGTGGAAGGCCAAAATATCTCTACCATTGAAGGATTGGCCAGTAAAGATGGTCAGTTGCACCCGCTACAAGAAAGCTGGATTAAACATAACGTACCGCAATGTGGTTATTGTCAGCCTGGACAGCTTATGTCCGCAGCCTCGCTCTTGAAAGCTAATGCAAACCCTAGTGATGAAGATATTGACAATGCGATGTCCGGTAACCTTTGTCGCTGCGGTACTTATTCCCGAATCAAGGCTGCCATTAAAGACACTGTTGCATCACAGCAAATTGCTGCCGATCTATCCTACAAAGCAAAGGTATGAAGCGCTCATAATGCATTCTAATCTCATGAACAAATCTAAAGAGCTTTTACCTGATACAGCGATAAATCGTAGGGATTTTCTTAAAGTTGGTTTAGGCGCTGCTGGCGGCCTTAGCGTGGCGATAACATTGCCAGGCTGCAGTACGCTAAGAAACAATGAACTATCAAATACTGGTAGCTGGTTGGCTAATGCCTGGCTCGAGATACGGCCAGATAACTCTGTGATCTTCACTTTAGATAGAGTAGAGATGGGTCAGGGCACTTACACGGGTATTACAACGCTGCTGGCTGAAGAGCTAGATACCTCACCAGATACTATTCAGGTTGTTTTTGCCGGGGCAAACGCAGCTTATCGCAACCCGGATTATGGCTTGCAGCTAACCGGGGGTAGTAACAGTCTTTCAAGCAGTTGGAGCCAGATTCGCGAGGCAGGGGCTGCTGTACGGACTTTATTGCTACAAGCAGCGTCAGAAGCATTTGCGTTACCACAAGATAACTTAGAGTGCCGTAATGCTTATGTCAGCGTTAAGTCTACCGGCAAAAAAGTGAGTTTTGGTGCTTTGGCTAAACTAGCTTCTCAGCAAGATTTACCGCAGGAAATAAAGGTAAAAGAACCGGCTCAATTCAAGTACATAGGGAAATTCGACGCTCGACTTGATGCAGCTGCAAAGGTAAAAGGGGAAAGCGCTTATGGAATCGATGTTGAATTGCAGGATCTTAAATACTGCGTTGTAGAGCGGGCTCCGAAATATGGGGGCAAACTTAAGTCTGCGAATATCGAAGTCGCTCTTCAGCAGAAAGGTGTTGTCTCGGTTCTTGAGGTTTCCCGTGGTATAGCTGTCGTCGCAAACTCCTATTGGCAAGCAAGGAAAGCATCAAAAGTACTAGAGGCGCAGTGGGCATTTAGTGAAGAGAGTGTTGAAACTAGTGATGCAATCAGCAACCTATATCTGGATAAGCTTGCAAATGATTCCGGCAAATCTATTCGTCAAGACGGCGATACAGCGGAGCTTCTCGAGGCTGATGGCCATATAGAAGAGTTTGAGTTTACAGCGCCTTTTCTTGCTCACGCCACCATGGAGCCAATGAATGCCGTTGCAAGGGTTAGCAAGGGGAAGGCGGAAGTATGGGCTGGAACTCAAGCCCCTGACGTAGCACAAGTTGCAGTCGCAAAAGCGACCAATATCGATCTGGACAATGTAACTATTCATAACCAGTTTCTAGGGGGTGGCTTCGGTAGACGCTTAAGTCAAGATTATATTGCCGAGGCTGCTGAGGTTGCGGAAAAAACCGGACTGACAATTAAACTGGTTTGGTCCAGAGAAGAAGATATCAAGCACGATTTATTTCGACCAGCAAGTTTGCACAAGGTTCGGGCTGCGCTCGACACTAAAGGCCTACCTGTCGCCTGGGAGCATCAAATTGTCGTGCCCAAGATTATGGATTGGTATGTATGGGACGCTTCACCAGCTATGTTTCCTTGGGCGCCTGAGTTTATGTACCCAATGCTGGGGCATGCCGGGCTAATGACCGAGGGAACGCCAATCACTCCAGCTGATACTTCGCCTTATGAAGGTGCTGCCGACTTTCCTTATACGATACCAAATATCAGTGTTAAGCATATCAAGGCCGATGCTGGCGTACCGATAAGCTACTGGCGTTCAGTTGGCCACTCATTTAACGCTTTCGTTGTGGAGAGTGCAATTGATCAGTTAGCTCAGTCAGCTGGACTAGATGCATATCAGTTCCGCAAACAGTATTTAGGTAATTCACCGCGACTACTTAAAGTGTTGAACCTGGTTGCAGAAAAAGGTGGGTGGGGGCGTACGCTGCCTAAAGATGTCCACCAAGGTATCGCTGTGCATAAGTCTTTCGGCTCTTATGTTGCGCAACTAGTTGAACTTAAAGTTGAATATGGACAAGTTAAGCTTCTGACGGTGCATTGTGCCGTAGATTGCGGCATGGTTGTAAACCCTGATATCGTTACAATGCAGATGGAAAGCGGAATTATATTTGGTGCGACTGCCGCACTCTATGGAGAGATTACTTTTGCTGAAGGTGAGGTTATGCAAAGTAATTTTCATGACTATCCTTTGATGAGGATGAATGAATCTCCAGATATTAAAACTTATATTGTCCCGTCAGACGACTCGCCAAGCGGTGTGGGCGAGCCTGGCTTGCCACCGATTGCACCAGCAATCGCTTCTGCTTTGTATAAAGCTACGGGTAAGCGATTTAACTCTATGCCTTTTAAGCTAAGTTAATATGTATGAACAAAACAAGCATGTATTGAATTCGATTAAAGAGTGGCTAGCTCGTGACGAAAAGGTCTTTTTGGTAACGGTTGTTACAACATGGGGAGCTTCCCCTCGTCCGCCCGGTAGTCTGTTTGCCTATAACTCAAGTTTAGGTATGCAAGTAGGTTCTTTGTCAGGTGGTTGTATTGAAGACGCTCTAGTTGAACACCTAAGCCTTGGAAATACCCAATACCCCTTTATCAAAGTCTTTGGTGATCACCCTGATGATGCGCAGCGTTATATGCTGCCTTGTGGCGGTACAATGTCTCTGCTCATAGAGGCCTTGGACAACACTCACCTTTCATACATCTCAAAAATTATATCTACGCTTGATTCCAGGAAATGGCTTAAGCGTGAAGTTTGTTTAGATACTGGTCAAGCAGATATTAGAGTCATGAATCATAAGGAAGCGCATGACATCGATAAGGTTAGTCTCGATAATGCTCGCTTCACTCATGTGCTCGGCCCGATCTATCAAGTACTAATCGTAGGTGTGGGTGAGGTTGCAAGGAATCTCTTGAATATTTTAAAGGCGATCGATTTCCATGTTGAGCTCTGCGATGCGCGTAGTAACGTGGTTGATAGGCACGATGCTAAAAGCTGGGATACTCCGCTGCATCTTTGCTTACCAGATGATCTGATAAAAGAGCGATTTTCTGATTCCTATTCTGCTGTGCTGGCTTTGGCTCACGACCCAAGAGTTGATGATCTTGCGGTGATGGCGGGTTTGCATAGCCGATGCTTTCTGGTCGGCGCAATGGGGTCTCAAAATACTACCAGCAAGCGTTTGCAGCGGCTGCGCACCCTCGGTTTCGCTTCTGAAGAATTAGCAAGGCTAAATGCGCCAATTGGATTTCCGATTGGCAGTAAGCTACCTGCTGAGATCGCTGTATCTATCGCTGCGCAATTAATTCAGGAAAGGAACAAAGTTTCCGCAAAAATGATTGACTCACGGCGCCTTTGTTCAGGATGAGTAGCATATATGTAATCAAATGAAACTGCTGTTACCTGGGCTTACAAATCAAAAGTTAAATAATGTTATTTCTTAATTTGCTGTGCTTAATCTCATTTTAAAGTGAGTCAATATTTGCCAGACTTAGCTCAGTTAATTTCCAGTCTTAATTTATTATTGGTATCAGGGATTCATAGGTGAGCCAATTAGCTCTTTATAATCAATTTAATTTGCGAGCACCGCTAAAAGTTTCGGACGATCATGCTATTCAAGTAGCAGAGCTAGCCGAAGATGGAATTTATTTTGCTCAGCACGACATTCTCACAATGCTGCCCAATACGAGCCCAACTGGAGACCAGCTGCTTAAGCTTTACGAAGAGCTGGTTGAGAATGTAAAGCGTGAGCATAATTATTTATATGCAGATATCGCTCGTATTCATGAAGACGATGTTCATGGCGTGGTATTGCGTAGTCAGTACATTTCTGAGCATACGCACAACGAAGATGAAGCGCGCTTCTTTATTGAGGGGGCAGTACTCGTATATATCCATGTTCAGGAAAAGATACATATACTTCAATGTGGGGCTGGAGATTTATTGATTATTCCAAAAAAAGTTAAGCATTGGATGGACATAGGTCCGCAACCTCATTTTACTGCCATCAGGTGGTATAACACTCGTGGAGGCTTACAGACCGAGTTTACTGGTTCTTATGTTGCTGAGTCTACACCTCGCTGGGAAACTATTTATAACGACTCGAACTCTAAGCGTTGACAATAAGCTAAAAGCCCTCCAGTATTGGCTTATGACTACTATTAATCAAAACACAGCACCTGCAATGAAAGATCTCATGCTTTGTGCCTATGCCTTAATCGCTATTCGTGGTTTAGGCAAGGTTGCCAGCATGCGATGGTGTGTGCGCGCCCGTATGGCAATGCTCGCTGTGTTTCTGAAGAAGTAGTCTGTTTTATAAGCCTTTCAAGTCACAGCAAGAAAATGCAGTGACTTATCGTTTCACCCACCTTATATCGCTGTATTTTCTTTAATTAAACTAACTATTAAAAGAGGATATAGCATGTCTGTGCCCGTGGCGTATGCCACCATTATAATAATCTGGTCGACTACTCCCTTAGCTATTCAGTGGAGCAGTGAAACGATAACGCCCATTAGTGCAATTACGCTGCGAATGTTGTTAGCGGCCGCTATCGGCTATGCGATCTTACGCCTTTTTAAGATTAAACTCTCGTGGACAGCGCGAGCTATTAAAGTTTATGCCGCTTCTTTGCTTGGCGTTTTTCTGGCCATGCTGTGCACTTACATAGCGGCGGCATACGTACCTTCGGGCATTATTTCGGTGATTTATGCACTATCTCCAGTGATATCTAACTTGTTATCACATGTGTTGATTGGCTCTGCTAAGTTTACTCGCGCACGCTGGTTTGCTTTTGGTATATCTTTTTCTGGGCTTTTGCTGATCTTTAAAGATGACTGGGTGGTGATGGACAAAGGCTGGTTTGGCTTATTATTGCTTTTGTTAGCTGTCAGCTTATATAGTCTTGGTGGCGTGTTAGTTGAAAAGCAGAAGTTTAAGGCACACCCATTAAGCATTACGGTAGGCACTTTATTACTATCGGTGCCGCTATTTATTGCAGCATGGTTTGTGATGGATGGTCAGCTTCCGTACCTTGATTGGGGAACACGTTCGCCATGGTCTGTTTTGTATCTAGCGATAGCCGGCTCACTATTGGGCTTTGCATGTTACTTTTTTATTATTAAAGAGCTGGGTGCAACGGCTGTTGCAATGGTGACTCTGATGACACCTGTTTTTGCTTTGGCTTTGGGTGCCTTTTTTAATGGTGAACACATTAGCGAAGTAATGCTAATCGGTACCGCGTGTATCCTTTCAGGGTTAGTTCTTTATTACTGGAGCGCTTCAGAGCGTAAGCTTGATAAGCATAAAAATAGTGAGTCTGTTGAAGTTGCGGGCTGAATGAGGCACCGGCGATTCAGGTTGAATTGCCGGTGTTATATGCTATTTGGTGTCGTATGACTAGTGCTTAATCGATTGAAAATACTGCGCTAATGGTCGCATTGTATTCAATTTCTTTTTGCTGGTAGGTATTACTTTGGCTGTCGCTCATTTCAGCACTCATTGCCATGGCGCGCATTTGTGGGGCTGGTCTTGCTTCGTTGCTAACATGCTTTACATTTAAAATTTTCCCCAAGCTTACTTCGAAGCCTTGGGCAATGGTAGCTGCTTTATTTTTTGCTTTATTAATTGCTTTGTTTAAGGCTTTGCGTTTTAGCTTCTGTTTGTTCTTAAGTGTGAATCTTATACTCCCTAGATGAGATGCTTCTGTGCGGGTGATGTCTTGGATAAGAGCCTGGAGTTGCGCAAGATCATTTAGTTTAAACTCAATTTTGCGCGTAATTTGATTACCTTTGAAATCTCGCTGGTTATTTCGGTATTCGTATTGTGGGTGTAATTGTGTATTGCTTGTGTCGAGGGAGTTCTCTTGAATATCGTATTCTTCTAGTTTTGACAGGAAAGGGCGGACCAGCTTGTCGACGGCTCTTCTCGCTTTTTCTGCTTCAAACTTTGTTGCAGAGAAAGTAATATTAATTATGGCTTGATCGGGCAAGGACTTTGCGCTTGCTGTCGTGCTGACTTCGATAAAGGGTAAGTCAGAATGCGTTTGATCATGGGCCAGGCAAAGACTACTTACTAAGAATGAAAACAAAAAAAGTGATATGAATCGCATGCTTGTGCTCCGTATTAATATTTGGTGTATACCTATACCAGTCTAGTCATTAAAGTTGTAGTTACCATAGGTTCATTCCATCGCAGCGAAACCATTGTTCACGTTATTAGGTGTTTATATTTATGAAGTTCTCAAGTTTCGGCGATAAGTTTACCTCAAAGGCCGGCATTACAAGCTTAATGGAAGATCTTGGAAATGCCTTGGCTGGCGACTCAGGTTTAATCATGATGGGGGGAGGCAATCCTGCGCATATTCCGGAAGTGCAGGATTATTTTAAAAATAGATTGCTGGAAATTGTTGAGTCTACATCCGATTTCCAGCAGCTGATCGGTGTTTACGATCCACCACAAGGCAATTTGGACTTCATTAAGTCACTCGCTTCATTACTTAAAGCTGAATATGGCTGGGATATAGGCCCGCAAAATATTGCTTTAACAAACGGCAGTCAAGCAGCATTCTTTATGCTCTTCAATTTGTTTGCAGGGAAGTATTCAGATGGTAGTAGTAAACAGGTTCTGCTACCACTTGCTCCCGAATATATTGGCTATTCCGATGCGGGTTTGGTTGAAGATTTTTTTATATCAAACAGACCAAAAACTGAGGAAATTAACGCAGAGACATTTAAATACCATATCGACTTCGAGAAGTTCCAAATTACTGAAAGCACGGGAGCGATCTGCGTATCTCGCCCCACAAATCCGACGGGAAATGTGATTACAAACTCAGAGATGAGTAAGTTAGACCAGTTGGCACGTGAACATAAAGTACCATTGATTGTTGATGGTGCTTACGGCACGCCTTTTCCAAACCTTATATTTACTGATGCAGAACCAACCTGGAACCAAAATATTGTCCTGTGCCTAAGTCTCTCTAAATTCGGTTTACCTGCTGCACGTACAGGAATCGTTATTGCGGATGCGCCGGTAATAAGCGCTTTATCGGAAGTTAATGCGATTATGAATTTGGCGACGGGTAGCTTCGGCAGCATAATGGCGAAAGATTTAGTCGACAGTAAAAGAATACTCACCTTAAGTAATGAGGTAATAAGACCTTACTATTTGTCTAAAGCTGAAAGAGCGCGCGACCTTTTATGTGAGTTACTTCAGGGTCTGCCTTTCTTAATCCATAAAGTAGAAGGTGCAATGTTTATTTGGTTATGGTTGAAAGATTGCCCCTTAAGTAACCAGGAGTTGTATGAGAAGTTGAAAGACAAAGGTGTATTAATTGTATCCGGGCATCACTTTTTTCCGGGCTTAAGTGATGACAATTGGAAGCATAAATCCGAATGCTTACGAATAACCTATTCACAAGATGATGTTCTGGTCGATAAAGGGCTTCGTATCATCGCTGATGAGATTAAAAGGGCATATTCTGTCTAAGACAGGTAGCGCTTTTGATACTGAAGCGGTGAACACTTGTACCACGTAGAAAATGCGCGGGTAAAACTACTTTGTTCGCTATAACCTAGCAGCAAGGCAATTTCGGAAAGCGTCAGTTTCGGATCTTTTAGGTAATTTATTACCATCGATTTTCTTATTTCCTGAAGAATATCTCTAAAAACTTTACCTTTTGATTTTAAGCGACGATGAAGCGTACGCTCAGACATGTTGATTCGCGAAGCGACGGTATTCGTATCAGCATCACCCTCATGTAAGCAGCGAATAATCGTATCGGTAAGTTCGGCTATAAAGGTGTCGCAATCTGGTAGGCTTATTAGTAAGTCTTCTGCTTGTTTGCCTAGTATGCCGTGAAGTGTGATATCAGAGTGCGGAATTGGAATATCTAGATCACTTACCGAGAAGGCGATAGACAACTTTTCTTGCTGACTGTAAACAGGACAACAAAAATAATTTTTACACGATTTAGCTCGGTCATCACTTAAAGCTTGCGTAAAGTGAATGGCTGAAAGATTTAATTTTTTCGGGAAAATAATCTCATTAACTATCGTCACCATTGCACTAAGTAATAATTCGTCGGAACATTGGCTTGAATAACCGTAATCCGGGTTCCACACCAGGCAAAATGAATTGTCAGGATTTAGTTCCGTGTGTGCAAGACTTCCTGCGTAGATCAAGCCCTGAAATCGTTTGAAGCAAGCTAACGCTTCACCCACGTTTCTGGCCGTGCGAAACAGGTAGCCGAGTACGCCTACATGCTCAACCTTTATATACCTTCCTATTTCAAGGCCCAACGCGTCGTATGGCGTTAGCGCTTCTAATTCTTCTAATAAACGCCACCATTGTGCAAAAGACATATGTTGCTTAGCGGATAAATAGTCAAGCTTCTGTTCATACAACGGAAGACTAAGACCGCTTTGCTTAATAAAGGTCTGTAGGTATCCGACAACATCCCGAGAGATAAAAAAATCATTTAAAGAATTCATAAGCTGATTGTAATGGTGGCGCAGATTGTCAAAAAATATTATTGCTATGACAATAATAGATGCTGCTTGTGGAATAAACTAGCTTTAATTACTGATTAGTTTGAAGGAGCAATTCATGAGCGACTTACTACATGCCTTGGGCTTTATTATGCTTTTTGGCAGCGTGTTTATATCAATTATTTGTCTTGAGGCTTGGTACTGGCATAGGAAGGGAAGAAAAGATGCCTACCATTTA
Organism: Oleiphilus sp. HI0128; assembly: GCF_001635365.1. Lineage (NCBI taxonomy): Bacteria > Pseudomonadati > Pseudomonadota > Gammaproteobacteria > Oceanospirillales > Oleiphilaceae > Oleiphilus > Oleiphilus sp. HI0128. Next base: position 27,323 of record NZ_LWGG01000976.1, read on the forward strand.
AAGGAAACGCTAACGAATATTGCAACCGGTGGGATTTATAAAATATTCGATGGGATTGCTATTGCCCTGTTTATTCAGGCATTTTATGAGTTTGTTGCTCAATACGGGTTTCAGTATAAAATTGAAGATGGTTTGTTGAGTTACCTATTCCTATTTATCGCATGCGATTTTTTCTTTTATATCTACCACTACGGTATGCATAAAATACGTTGGTTATGGTCAATACATGTAACGCACCATTCGTCTAAAATTATGAATTTTTCTACCGCTTTGCGCCAAAACTTTTTAATGGATGTTAATTTTGGCTGGATGATCTGGTGGTTGCCACTAGCAATCATTGGCTTCGACAAAGATCTTGCTTTAATTGCGATTGAATTAAGCCTGTCTTATCAATTCTTCCTTCATACCGAGCTTATTGGAAGGTTGGGAGTATTTGAAAAGGTTTTCAATACACCTTCGCACCACAGGGTTCATCATGGCTGCAAACCGGAGCAGATCGATACAAACTTTGGTGGCGTGTTAATAATCTGGGATCGCTTGTTTGGAACCTTCGTAGATGAGCGTGATGCGGGTAAGGTTGTTTACGGACTAACTGAGCGACAACCGACAACCCTGAATCCAATTCGCTTGAACCTGGATGAATTTATCCAGATGTTTAAAGATGTTATTCAATATAGGGACCTCAAGATATTCTATAAGTCTCCTGCTTATGTAAATAAGTATCAGTCGTCTAATTTGCATGACGAACCGCGCGATCAAACAATATCCGCTACAAATGTTCCGTAACCTTGTCGTAACGGTCTATAGGTTCTTGCTATGATGGAGGCTCGCAGAAAAGAGTGAAACCCTAATGGTAATTCGATCTATGATTATGGGGGTCTGTATATTGTGTTGTACAGGCTTAAACGCAGAGCTTCGCGTAATGACTTTAAATACCGAATGGCTATGGACCCCTTATGACGGTAAAGCTGACGGTAGTAAAGTGACGATACGAGACATGTCAAAGAAGGATTACCTAACTGAGCTGGCATTCTATGCGAAGCTTGTTAGAGAGCATAGGATAGATATTCTAGCGGTGTCAGAAATTGAAAATAAGTACGTTGCGATCGATTTGGCAAACCGTTTTGGCAAAGACTGGAAAGCGTATTTTACACAGGGAAGGGATACGGCAACGGGCCAAGATGTTGCCTTAATCAGCCGTTTGGAACCAGTCAAAGGTAGTTTAACAAACTACGGCTTCCCTTGCGGAAAAACCAATGGTGTCAAAAAGAAAAAGTGTCTGAGTAAGGTTGTCGGTGCACGCTTCTACTTAGATAATGCTTCCGGGGAGCAAGTCGCAGTTATAAGCTCTCATTTTCTATCGAAGCGAAATGATAGCAAGAGCAAGCGCTTAAAGCGTGAAAGCCAGGCATTGGCGCTGTCGAAAGCCGTTGAACGCGAAGCAAACGATTTTTCCTCGACTAAAGTCGCGAAGGTTATTGCTTTAGGGGATTTTAACGATACAGCGAACTCTACAGTGTTGAAGTTGTTACGAGCTAAAGGCTCCTTATTATCAGCCAGTAGTTGCAGAATGCAAGACAGTATAGAATCTCACTCAAAACCCAAGCACCGCAAGAAGTCTCTAGTTGACCATATTTTGTATCGTGGGTTGACCTGTCTTGATGATTACGCGGTGTCCACCGGCAGCTACTCAGATCATCCAGCGATTGTTGCTATTTTACGTTAACGCCAATTGCTAAGCTTGCAAGCGTTCAAATTGCTTAACTACTTAAATCTTTTGTTTGCGCAAGTATTATCTGCGATTATTATTCGGAGATAGAATTGTTTTAAGAGGGAGTGGTAAATGGTGCTGTTCTGGCCAATTCAGCAAGAGCTTGATTGCATAAGTAATAGCGGTCAAATTCTGGGTAAAATAAAATTTGACGGAGATAAAGAAGAGTACAGATTTTATCCCAATAATGAGTCGCTTGCCTTATCAGGCGCCGAGCAAACCATGATTAATGAGCGAATATCGGGTCTCGAGTCGGGGAAGTATATAATTCCTATGCAGGATGATGATTAATTTGCTGGCTGGTAAGAATACAGACTAGCCTGTCTTCGCTAATCTTTGTACAAAGCTTCTTTTCCATAACTCAGTTCCAAGGCTTGGCGTTCGGCTTTTCTCAGCTTTTTTACGACAAGTTTGTAGGAGTGGTCGATCATTCGTTCAATTTCACCGACAGGGATGCTTCCGTCAAGAATTACGGTATTCCAGTGGAGTTTGTTCATGTGGTAACCGGGCTTTACGGCTTCAAAAAGGTCGCGTAGCTCGTTTGCTTGATCTGGGTCGCACTTTAGGTTCATTTGGGCAATGTTGTCATTAACGCCAAGCGTAGCAAACATCTTAGCCTTAATTTTCGGAACCATAACATCTGGGCCAAAAGGGTAGTCTTCTCTGGCTTCAGGTTTTGATAGTAAGTACTGTTTTGCTGTCTCGTAGTTCATACGCTTCGCCCTTGGCTATTTAAATGTAACTTCTGTGCCGTTAACGTTAGCTGTCTCTAGATGTATTTCATACTCTTCTCCATCTTTCTCGATCTGTGTCATCTTGAGAAGAAGCATAGGGTATTTCTCTGAAACCCATAGGTAGGTCTGGCGTTTGCTGTCATCTGCGCGAACCTTTTTTACGACCAGCGCTTTGGCCTCACCAAGCTTTGTAGTAATTAATTCTTCACCGGTTTTTACGAACGTGCTGGGTCTAAGTTTTTTCTTATGTGCTATTTGGAAATCCAGACGAGGAGAGGGACTGTCTAGCTCTCGTAGAAGTTGCAACTGATAGCTAAGGCGGTCGTAGGTGTTACTGGGTATACCCGTAATTTCCCAGTCTGCGCCTTTGCTACGACCATTAACCATATCTGCCTGCCAGTCGAAATGGACCTTAGCTTTTCTATCTCGGCCAAACATGGGGCTAAGTCTATAGTTGTAGCCTTGTGGTAAAAGGCGGCCATCTTCGAAAGTAAACTGGGTGCTTTCGTTTATATCGGCTACAAAAGAGCGGACATTAAAACTATAGTGCCAGCGGTTTTCATCCATTTTCTTCAGATGTCTAGCAGCCTTGCCTTTGATTTTGATTCCTTTTTTTATATTAGCGCTATAGGTGGCGCTATGAGGAACCAATTCAAAGGAATGTGTGCTAAAGCTAATGCAGGATAGGCTGCTTAGTAGTAACAAGCTGGAAAGAAAGAACTTCATCATTATCTCTTACTTATATTGTTGCTGTTACTTTAGCTTAGCATTCGGTTCTAAAGGCGAGGTGGCCAATAGATTACCAAGAATTATAGGCCTTTTATGTTATTCGTTCGGTCTTGCGTTGGATTGAGCATCAAAGGCTTGGCCCGTTACTTTTTCGCTGTCTTTACCCATTAGATAGAGGTAAACAGGCATGATCTGTTCAGGGCTAGGGTTATTATGCGGGTTTTCTGCAGGGTATGCATCGGCTCGCATATTGGTGCGCGTGGCGCCAGGGTTAATGCTATTCACTTTAATAGTTTTATCTGTCCCATTTAGCTCATCAGCAAGTACTTGCATTAAACCTTCGTTTGCAAATTTGCTGACAGAGTATGCACCCCAAAATGCGCGCCCCTTTCTGCCAACACTAGAAGAGGTGAAAATAATAGAAGCATCTTCGGAGTTTCTAAGTAGTGGTAGCAGCGTCTTTGTCAGCATAAAAGGAGCGTTAACGTTTACCTGCATCATTTTGTTCCAAACAGGTACTTCGTATTGCTCAATACTAGTAAGAGACCCAAGCTGCGCCGCGTTGTGTAAGATGCCATCGATATGAGTGAATTCTGCTTCGATCGAGTTAGCAACGTCGATATAGTCTTTCTCGACAGCGCCTTCCAAGTTCATTGGAATTATTGCCGGCTTTGGGTAGCCTTTGGATTCAATCTCGTCATATACTTTTTCTAGCTTTGAAACGGTTCGCCCCAATAAAATTACAGTTGCTCCATGCTTGGCAAAGCTAAGTGCTGCGGTCTTGCCGATTCCATCACCCGCTCCGGTAACTAAGATGACTTTGGATTGTAGTAGGTCTTTCGGGGCTTGGTAGTCAAACATAGGGGTCTCATATTTACGGTTATATTGGAGGGCGTCGTCATTTCATGATGCCGCTTGCTAATTCTAGTAAAACCAAAGCGGCTTAGCTACAAGATTTCACGCCTATACTGTCTTTAGCGCTTAATTTCTTAAGTAGTAGCTTTTCGCTTTAAAGCCCGGAATATTTATATATAATGACTGGGGGTCACGGCTGTTTTGTCGTGCCGCTATCCATTATTAAATCGCCAAAAGGTAAGTGATGCATGTCTGTTAATACAATAAAAATGAAGCAAATTTTCAATGCGCCAGTCAGTGAGGTATTTGCCACACTTAGTGATCATAATACTTTCGGTAAGATTTGTGGTATCAATATGTCTAGAGTTGTTGATGGTGCTGATGGTGCTAACGGCTTGGGTTCGGTTAGAGAGATCAAGATCGGGATTTTACCGGGCTTTGAAGAAACGATTACTGAGTTTAAACCAGATGAGTTTATTCAATACAAAATCACTAAAGGAAGCCCCATTAAGAACCATGTAGGAGAGCTTAGATTTAGTGAGGAAGGCGGCGCTACAACGCTAGACTACACGATAGAGCTTGAGTCTAAGATTCCACTGACTACCAGTATTATTTCGAAAGGCCTGGAGCAGGGGATCTCTAAAGGCTTGCAGAAGTATGCGCAATCGTTATAGAGAGCAAGGCTCCTTTTAGTTAAACAAGGCCGCGAATTAGCGGCCTTGTTGTATCGACGACGGCTTATTTACTTTCGGTAATGTGCAAGCCGCATTCTTTTTGAGTCGCTTCCTCCCACCACCAGCGACCTTCACGCTCATGCTGGGTAGGCAATACTGCTTTAGTGCAGGGCTCACAACCAATACTGGTAAAGCCTTTTTCGTGCAGTTCGTTGTAAGGCACTTCAGAAAGCCTAATGTAGTCCCAAACTTCTTTAGAGCTCCAATTCGCAAGCGGGTTGAATTTGATTAACTTACGCTCGTCGCTTGAGTTGCCATGATCAATCTCAATAACAGCAACTTCAGAGCGAGTGCTTGGGCTTTGATCTTTACGTTGGCCGGAAACCCACGCATTCAAGGTACCAAGCTTTCTTTTCAAAGGCTCTACTTTACGAATGCCACAGCATTCTTTATGCCCGTCTTCAAAAAAACTGAATAGCCCTTTTTGCTTAACAAAAGCCTCTAGTCGCTCAGCATTGGGGGTCATTAATTCAATGTCGATGTTATAGTGTTGGCGAACCTTTTCAATAAAGCGGTAAGTTTCTGGATGTAATCGGCCTGTATCTAGCGAGAAAACCTGAAGGTCGTCAGTTAGTCGATGAGAAAGCTCAATCAAGGCAACATCTTCTGCGCCGCTGAAAGAAATTGCAATGTTATCGAAGGTGTTCACCGCAAATTTTAGAATTTCGCGAGGTGATTTACTTGAAAGCTCATCATTTAGCTGCTGAACGGCTTCATCGGTAATTGTGGCGGGGTCGTTAAAGTCAATCGACATTATTTGGTCTCTGTATATGCTTTGTTTTAATACTAATGTGGTATTAGCAATATGAGCTCGATTCTAACGAAGATTTTACATTATGCAAGGCGCTAGCTTTTAGTTAGAATAGCGCTTCGAATTTTCACTATCGAAAGATATTAACCTTTATTATAAAGACGGAGTGCGTCGTGGAATTAGTTTGTCTTGATTTAGAAGGGGTATTGATCCCTGAAATATGGATAGCATTTGCTGAAAAGACCGGAATAGAAGAGCTTAAGGCGACCACTCGTGATATACCAGATTATGACGTATTGATGACTCAGCGCCTTCGTATCCTTGAAGAAAACGGTTATGGTCTTAATGAGATTCAAGCTGTTATCGCTGAACTCGATCCGCTTCCAGGTGCTAAAGAGTTTATTGACTGGTTGTCTACTCGCTTTCAGGTAATTATTCTTTCTGATACGTTTTATGAGTTTGCAATGCCGCTAATGGCAAAGCTAGGCTTTCCAACACTATTCTGTCATAAGCTTGAAGTGGCTGAAGATGGAAAGATTACTGACTATGTTCTTCGCCAGAAAGACCCTAAGCGTCAGTCTGTTAGAGCCTTCCAATTATTGAACTATCGTGTAATTGCAGCAGGCGACTCTTATAATGACACAACTATGCTGAAGCAGGCTGAAGCAGGCATCCTGTTTAAGTCACCTCAGAATGTGATCGATGAGTTTCCTCAATTTCCAGCAGTTCATGAATATGCTGATCTTCAGGCAGAGATTTTAAAAGTTAGCCTGACGCAAAATTCCTAAGCAATAAGTTCCGGGCTTAGTGACTACGCAATAGTTCCTCAGCCCTGGTTTTTTATTGGCGAATACCCTCTGCTGACCTACAATGGTTGCAGCATATAAATTTCACCTAATGAGCATTTTAATGACCAAGAAGCCAGATACTGATCTACAACATACTCCTGTCAGCGAAAGCGATCTTGACGAAAGCTTACAAGCTGAAAGTAGTGCCACGGCTCCTGTTGGTGAGCGCCTACAGAAGGTTCTTGCGCAAGCCGGCCTTGCTTCTCGCCGTGAGCTAGAACGCTGGATTAGTCAGGGCCGAGTGAAGGTAAATGGTGAAGTTGCTTCATTGGGCTTGCGGGTTGTACCAAGTGATAAAGTTTATGTAGATGATCGTTTTGTAAAAATGCCTAGAAGGTCTGAACAAGAATATAAGGTTATTGTTTATTCCAAGCCTGAAGGGGTTGTCTGTACACATTCTGACCCTGAAGGGCGACCAACCGTCTTTGATAACCTGCCGAAGCTTGAGGGGCAGCGCTGGATATCGGTAGGTCGTCTGGATATTAATACTAGCGGTTTGTTGATTTTGACAACCGATGGCGAATTAGCTAATCGCTTAATGCATCCATCTTACGGTGTTGATCGCGAGTACGCAGTTCGGATCCATGGTGAAGTCGATGGCGCGATGCTCGAAAGACTTAAGCAAGGTGTGTTACTCGATGACGGACTTGCCAAGTTTACCGACGTTCAAGAATACGGTGGCGAGGGCCGCAATAAGTGGTTTCACGTTGTTGTCATGGAAGGTCGTAATCGAGAGGTTCGTCGCTTATGGGAGTCTCAGGAAGTTCAGGTAAGCAGGCTTAAGCGTGTACGCTACGGCTGTATATTTATGCCAAGTCGTTTAAAGGTTGGCGCCTGGGAAGAGCTTAAGGTTAAGGATATTAACGAATTGCGAGATTTGGTTAACTTGCCTCCTATCAAGCATAGGCAGAAAACTAGTCAGGAAATCGCTAAAGAAAGCAGGGCACACACTAAAGCGGTTAAGAAAGGCGTTAAGCAAGCTCGACGTCCTAGTAAGCGGAGATAGTGATTTTAAAAATCTCCCTAATGTAAGAAAGTTGCTGTAAGCCCCAGATTTTGTTGATTATTTATACAAAAATCACGCTTTTAAGAAATACTGCATTTTCTTTACAATAAAGTGTTGACGACCATCAGTTAAGGCGATAATATTCGCGCCGTTGATGAAGTTCCCCGATAACTCAGTTGGTAGAGTAGCGGACTGTTAATCCGTTTGTCGCTGGTTCGAGCCCAGCTCGGGGAGCCAACTTCATAACCCTCAAGCACAAATACTTCCCTAAAATTTCCCCAAATTTAGATTCTACTAAACACTAAGATACGCGCCGGTGTTTTCGAATTGATGCTTTTTGTTGGTCTGTAAAATGAAGCTTCTGAGACTATTCAACTATTGCAACGGACTTGATTTGGGCCCATACCTTTAGTCCGGCAATTAAATTTAGTTGGTGAACGGATTTTCGAGTTACTCGGGCAATTAACTTGCTGCAACCAATATTTAAACTTACTAAAGCCATAGAAGAATCTTTTTCATCTATTTCGTCGATTACTGCCGGTAATAGATTAAGAATGCTACTGTTTTTCGATTGACTTAAAGTGATGCTGACATCCTTTGCTAATATACGCACTCTAAGTTCTGCGCCATGCCCTAGCCCCTTATTGTGAATCCATATGCGTTCGCCTTCAAAGTCTACGGCTGCGAGGTTCCATTGTTCATCTAGCTCGTTAACTCGCCCTTGGATGATAATACCTGTTTCATTTCCTAAATAGTCGGCTGTCTCTAGATTAGAAAGCACATCTGAAACCTTACCTTGAGTGCTAAGCTTTCCGTTTTCAAGTATTACTAAGTGGTCAGCAAGTTTAGCGACTTCGTTTACCGAGTGAGTGACGTATAAAATTGGTATACGAAATTCTGATCGAATCTTTTGAACGTAGGGAAGGATTTCGAGTTTTCTGGCTTTATCTAAAGAAGCTAATGGCTCATCCATTAATAAGAGTTCAGGCTGAACAAGTAAAGCTCTGGCAATCGCAACTCGCTGGCGTTCTCCTCCTGATAATTCATCGGGCTTCTTGTTTAGAAGAGCTTCGATTCCGAGAATTGAAAGAACATGCTCGATACTGATACGCTTTGCGCTGCTTTTGCTGGCGCGCTTAATAGCATATTCTAGATTGCCTATTGCGCTTAAATGAGGGAATAACTTGGCGTCCTGGAATACATAACCAATTGGACGCTTGTGGGTTGGCAAAAAAGAGGTCGAGCTTTGCCATTCAGCTCCGTTTATGACTAGAGATCCGCTTGCGTGCTCTAAGCCTGCGATGCAGCGTAATAGGCTTGTTTTCCCTGAGCCGGAATGCCCAAAGATTACATTAATTCCGTCCCCTGGAAGCGTGGTGTTGATTTGTAGCTCGAAGGGCTTGCCATTGCGCGGGCTGCGTGTGGAGTGGAGGTTGATCGCGATTGTAGGCTTATACTCCATTTTTCAGTCCACCAAAAAGATTTTGCCTTCTGTTAAAACTGTATAAGCAAAGCAGCACGATAAAGGAAAATATAACCATAATGCCGGCTAAGCCGTGGGCCTGGGAGTATTCCAGCGCTTCTACATGGTCATAAATCTGAACAGAAATAACGCGCGTCTCATCCTGAATGTTTCCGCCAATCATCAAAACAAGCCCAAACTCGCCAACAGTATGCGCGAAACCAAGAACTGCGGCCGTTAAAAAACCTGGCTTACACAAGGGAAGGGTTACCGTAAAAAAACGATCAATTGGAGAGGCTCTAAGGGTGGCGGCAGCTTCGATGGCATCATCACCTAGCATTTCCATAGCATTCTGTATTGGTTGCACAACAAAGGGCAGCGAATAGATAATTGAGCCAAGTACAAGCCCCCAAAATGTAAAGGGGAGCGTGCCAATGCCCAGACTCTGGGTCATTTCACCAATATACCCGCTTGGTCCCATTGCGATCAAAAGGTAAAAGCCTAGTACCGTGGGGGGTAAAATTAAGGGTAGAGAGACCAGGGCAGATACAGGTACTTTTAGCCAAGATTTTGTGCGGGCAAGCCACCACGCAAGTGGCGTGCACATGACTAATAAGCTGATCGTAACAACTGTAGCAAGTTTTAATGTGACTAATATGGCTGAATAATCTGCTTCAGAAAAAAACATATCGCTGCTTAATTGTGCTGATTGTCTAGAGTGGTGTCGGGCACGTTATACGAAAAGCCTTGTATTATCTCCCTAGCTTTGCCTTGTTTAAGATAGTTATAGAAAGCAATGGCAGCAGGGGACTTGTTTGCTCGACTTAGTAGAATAGCATCCTGCTTTATCGGATCATATAGCTCAGAGGGAATAGAAATACATGCTTCTGGCTGAATATTGTCTGAAGAGTTTGCTTGAGCTTTTGCAATAAAGGCTAGGTTAACGTTACCACTGACCAGAAACTGGAAAGTTTGCGCAATATTCTCGCCGCGAATCCATTTGTTACGATCAGTTTGGTCTATTTCAAGTTGTTCTAATACTTGTTGGGCAGCGCGTCCATAAGGGGCAAGCTTAGCATTAGCTAATGCTATTTTCTTAATCTGCGGCGCTTTTAGTATATTTGACAAACTGGCGTCAGAAATAGGGGTGTTAGCGCATAGTGCCAGCCGTCCGATCGCATAAGTGAACTGTGACTCTGGTAGGGTAAGGTGCTTAGCGCTGAGGAAGTGTGGTGACTTTTGATCGGCCGACAAGAATAGCTCGAAAGGAGCGCCGTGAGTAATTTGTGCGACCAACTTACCCGACGATCCATAGGAGGCATGGATCT
>NZ_LWGG01000977.1:0-1034 GCF_001635365.1 Oleiphilus sp. HI0128
ATGAAATTGAAAACCTTAATGACACAAGCAAGTGCCTTAATCGCCATGATGATGGTGAGCCTTGCCTCACTCGCTCACGAAGGTATGCATGCATCAGGGCAGGCGCACGTGGGCGAGAGCCATATGGGCTTAATGGAAGTTTCTTTGGCCGTGATGGCAATGCTAGCAGTTGGCGCATGGGCATTGAAAGAAGCTAAATCTAAGAAGTAGCATTTAGAGTCAGTCCCCGTGTTTCTGTATGCAGAGCCTTTCGTGGCTCGCATGCGGGCTAGCACGGGGAGTCCAGATAAGGGATGCAACCCTCTGCCTCCTCAAAGGTCAAAACATTAAAGACTATTCACCACCGAGAACACCGAGCGGCATAGGGCCTCCACCGAGAAGACATATAAGAGTTATTAAGGTTGATCTTTACTCTGTGCAGCGAAGCGCTCTGTGTTCTCGGTGGTTCAATGTGTTTACAGAGCCTTCCACGGCTCGCAGGCCGGCTAGCACAGGGTTGATCAGCGAGGGTCGGAACACTCTGCCTACAAACTAGTGTATTAACTGCGTTCTCGCCTCATAAAACTCTGTCGGGCAACTAATCACATCATTTTCCTGAAGCCCCATGAGCTGCATAAATGCGCCATGGTTAACATGAATCAGGTTATGGTGGTCGCCACTTTCAAAGTAAATACTAGGCATCTCTTCCAAGCTTTTATCCCAAACTACTGGTAAGCCATAGACTTGGCCTAGTGCAGGAACCGCACCTTCTTCGCAATCATCAAATAAGCTTTTGAGTTCACACTCATCGACCAAGCGATAATGCGAGGCCTTGCCCATATGCTGGTTGAGCAGATCAGGAACAAGCTGATGTGTTGCAGGTATGACACAGAGTCGGTAGTTATCGCCATCGTGGGTGATAACGGCTTTTGCCATTTGTTTGGCTGGCACGTTAGCAAGTCTGGCACTAGCTAAACTGGTATGAGATTCAGGGTGTTGAATGAGGTCGTAGTGCACGCCAACGCGCGACAAGTGAGCTTCGATTCTAGGAGCAA
>NZ_LWGG01000978.1:0-875 GCF_001635365.1 Oleiphilus sp. HI0128
CGATAGGAATGCCTCTTTTAAGAATTCTACCCGCCCAGTAGACATATACGCTTTGAACATGGCACTTGATCGATCAAACAACCAATTACCTCCACTGGAAGCGCTATAATCAAGCCCACCAGCCCAATTTTCGAACTGGCCTACTTGGTATTGCTCAAAACCGTCTGACGAACCACTTGAGGGCACATAAGGAGGAATCAGGCCTGACTCGGACAAATAGCTTGTATCGTGCAAGGCAAAAATTCGTGGGTAAGGCAGGTTATTTTTATCTGCGCCTGCAGCCGCCCAACCTAGAGAGTGTGCAACTTCAGACAAGCGTGTGACTGCTGCACCACCATCTGTAATTGTCAGGTCTATATTACCACCGGTCATATCGACATTTTGCAGCTGGATTGTCACCGAACGAATAGAGTTATCAGACCAATGGTAACGTAAGCCACCTTCAACGTAGGCTGCTAATTCCGTTGAACCATTCAGAACCTTGATTTCCGAAATATCAGTCACTTCACCCGCTGCCAGAGGCAAACCAAAGGTGACGACCTCAGAGTTTGTCGGCGTTACTTCACTATCAGCTTGTAAGGTGATCTGCGTATTTAACGCATGAACTGATGTCCCCGCTATGAGTAGACATGCTCCAGCACTATATCTCATAAAACACGATCTTAAAGCTTTCATCGTGATGTACCTCTTAAAATTCTTAACGAATGACAAATGTAAAAAAGTTTGACCCTTACATAACAAAAGTAGGTCAAGCTGCAGACATATCTAGCAAAAAATACATTAATTTTGTAACCACTACTCTAACGCTCTTAAAAGCATTTTACTTAGACTAATTCAACACACTGCGCGACGAATAGCCAACACTAATGACACCT
>NZ_LWGG01000979.1:0-1369 GCF_001635365.1 Oleiphilus sp. HI0128
GTAACTCTTGTTGGAATCCTTTAGGGCTAATTAGTACAAGCTTATCCAATTTTTCGGGGTGCTGCAGACCCGCGTACTGTGCGGCCAAATAACCGGAGTAGGAACTGCCAATAAGCGAAAATTTATTTATGCCAAGATCTTCAATAAAGTATTCAAGTGTGTGGACAATGTAATCGCTCGATAAATTTTCGGCGCAAGTGTCTGTACTATCAGAAACACAGTGTGGTGCGCCAGTAAGCCCTGATCCTGGCAGGTCTATTGCGATCAATCTAAAGTCATTACTCAGAATGTCGATCCAATCCTCCCAAGCATGAAGTGAGGAAAGTTCGCTGTGAAGTAGAAGTATTACAGGGCCTTCGCCTACGTCGCGATAATGGATTTTTGTATTAAAGTCGTTTTCGATCCACTGGGAGTCACTATAACTATACTTGCTCGTAATGTACCAGTCAGGTAGCTCGGAAAAGCCAAGAAAATTAGACAAGGAGGTCGAAGATTGAGACGCCTGCTTGATGTTTGCGCAGCCGCCTAGACTTAGGGCGAAGGTAAATGTCAATAGGACAAAAGCAAGCCTAATGCGGTAAAAAAGACGTTCCACTATACGTATCCATCACAAAAATTAAACGTCGCACAAAGATGTACAAGGCATGTACAAAAGCACTTCTCAAGGACTGCATAGACTACCAGTATGTGCTTACCGTTTTCAGTGACGTAGTCCTTAAAATAGCAGTTATCTAAGCGGTTTAGCTTTCTTCTAGTGAACGCATGCCGCTAGTATTAAAGCCACCATCAACAAATAATACTTCTCCGCTAATTCCGCTAGCTAGATCTGAGCATAAAAAAGCAGCAGCATTGCCAACTTCGTCAATAGTCACGTTACGTCTAAGTGGTGTTTGCTGTTCATTTTCAGATAGCATTTTTCGGAAGTTCTTAATGCCGGATGCAGCCAATGTACGAATGGGGCCAGCTGATATGGCGTTAACACGCGTTCCTTCAGGCCCAAGGCTACCGGCCATATAACGAACGTTTGCTTCAAGACTGGCCTTTGCCAAGCCCATTACGTTGTAGTTTGGCAAGGTTCTTTCTGAGCCTAAGTAGGTTAGGGTTAGTAATGACCCATTTCGCCCTTTCATTAACTCACGGCTTGCTTTCGCCAAAGCAACAAAGCTATAAGAGCTAATATCATGAGCGATTTGAAAACCTTCACGGGTGGTTACATCAACATAATCACCGTTTAGTTCGTGGGCGGGAGCGTAGCCTACGGAATGCACGATTATATCAATGCCATCCCACACCTTAGCAATCTCTTCGAAGACCTGAGAAATTTGCTCGTCGTCGGCAACATCGCAGGGTAGAATTAGCTTTGATCCCC
>NZ_LWGG01000980.1:0-1898 GCF_001635365.1 Oleiphilus sp. HI0128
GCACAATACGCTGCTTAAGCACCGACATAAATTGTCGGATCATCTGTTTATTACGGGTGAAACCAATCTTCACCGCATCTTCCAGTACCAGCGGTAAAAGCACAGCCGACGGCTCAGAACAGTATATCGGCCCATCAAAGCCAGCAGCGAGAAGATAAGGAATGCGCCCGACATGATCGATATGAACATGGGTCACGACAAGCGCTTTAATATGAGAAACTGGGAAGTCGATTTCAAGCTGGCTTTCACTCGACTGCCCAGAGGTCTCGGCCCCTTGAAACAATCCGCAATCAATCAGAATACCTTGTTGTTCAGAACTGTTTTTATCGGAAATTCGAAGCTCGTGACACGAACCCGTTACGCCATTCACCGCTCCGTGGTGTAGGATTTTCATTGTTTTGTCCACAGGGGCTTACACCCCTTTGCTGTTTAGATTAGGGATAACTAAAATTAATCACTGCCAAATAAATCCCGCGTGTAAACCTTCTCTTCCACGTCAGCCAGGTTTTCAGAACGACGGTTAGCAACGATAACATCAGAAAGCTTCTTGAACTCACTAAGGTCTTTAATCACACGAGAATGAAAGAACGAGTCTTCATTAAACGTAGGCTCATAAATAACGACTTCTATACCTTTTGCTTTTATTCGCTTCATAATCCCTTGTATAGCTGACGCCCTGAAATTATCTGAACCAGACTTCATGACCAAGCGGTAAACGCCTACCACTGTGGGGTTCTTTTTGATGATTGCATCTGCAATAAAGTCTTTTCGAGTCGTATTCGAATCAACAATCGCACGCACCAGGTTATTTGGAACATCCTTAAAGTTTGCCAATAGCTGCTTAGTATCTTTCGGTAAGCAATATCCACCATAACCAAATGAAGGGTTATTATAATGCCCTCCGATTCGTGGATCTAAGCTGACACCTTGGATAATCTGTTGAGTATCCAAACCATGGGATTCTGCATAGCTATCCAGCTCATTAAAATACGAAACACGCATAGCGAGATAAGTGTTAGAAAATAATTTAACCGCTTCAGCTTCTGTTGAATCAATAAATAGCGTATCGATATCTTCCTTGACTGCTCCTTGAGCGAGCAAAGCTGCAAATGTCTTTGCCAGTTCACTTTGTGAGCCAACAATAATTCGTGATGGGTATAGGTTGTCATGTAGTGCCTTCCCTTCTCGAAGAAACTCAGGAGAGAAAACGATATTGACTGTATCAAACTCGCTACGAACGCGTTTGGTAAAGCCAACAGGTACCGTAGACTTAATAATCATCATGGCGCTGGGGTTAATTTCAAGAACGTCTCGAATAACTGATTCAACAGATGAGGTATTAAAGTAATTGGTTTCCGTATCATAATCAGTCGGAGTAGCAATCACGACAAACGCTGCGTCTTTATAAGCTTCCTTTTTATCCAACGAAGCCTTGAAATTAAGTTCTTTATTTTGAAGAAAGTGCTCAATTTCCGGATCAAGAATAGGCGAACGCTTATCATTCAATAAAGCAACCTTGTTCTTGTCAATATCCAGGGCAACGACTTCATTATGCTGCGCCAGTAACATGGCATTTGATAGGCCGACATAGCCCGTCCCTGCGATTGCTATTTTCATTAACTCACCTGCTGTTGACTTAAGATATTTTATCTATGGCCATTATACTTGCGCCAATTCATAAAATCAGTAATAAGAATATAGGAGGTCGGTGAACCTTACTTTATCAGCCATATTAAATAGAGTTATGTCCTATATATTATAATATAGGCGCAATTATGACCGATAAACTAGACCCGTCAATGCTCCTCAAGCTGCTTAAGAAATCACCTGACTCTTTCGCGCTCGCTGATCTTCTTGAATTAATAAATAAGGCAATACTTTACGCTTAGGTGATACAA
>NZ_LWGG01000981.1:0-1408 GCF_001635365.1 Oleiphilus sp. HI0128
GCTCAGTTTATCCTGCGTTTGGTTTGCAATATAAGTTTCGTAGAGTGAGTTATTTAAGCTGTCTGTAAAGTTCGTTCCACTTTCTAGCAGGCTATCTATTTTCTTGCGTAGCTCGAGGTTCATTCCTTGAAAATACTCATACCAAACGAAGTAGTTTTCCGGGGTGATTGGGATTTCAAGGTCTTTCATTTGTGGGATAGTTTTCTTAAGGCAGTCAACAGCTTGTTTAAGCTTTTTTTGACGGCTTTCCCGCACAGGTATTTGTTGCTCTGTCATATTACTCGCTACTCCATTTAGCCTGGTAATATTTGTCTGTAACCTGAGTTCAAGCCTCTAGTTTGTGCAATAATCTAAGAATTATAAGACTTTTTCAATCATAAATCATTTCGTCTATCCAGTTGTCCGCCGGCCTAATTCAGTCATTTTAGTTGTTGATGGTAACGATAAAACCATTCTAGGTTTGGATATAAGCCCGATATTTCATAGTATTCGGTATTGCTGTCATTCTCATGAACCGCTGTTTCATAATAGGGAGATCAGATGTCTCAGAGCGCTGCTTTAGTCAAAGCACTGAAAAAATGTTTGAAAATTAACGATGTAAAATATGCAGATGTGGCTGATGCCCTCAATTTAAGTGAGGCGAGCGTGAAACGTTTGTTTTCTGAGGAAAGCTTTTCGCTAAAAAGGCTAGATCAAATTTGTGAATTTTTAGGTATTGAAATTAGTGATCTGGTGGAGATGGTGAGACAGTCTGATCAGATTCGAAGTTTGACGATTGAGCAAGAAAAAGAAATTATTGATGATCTTCCGCTTTTGATTGTCGCAAATAGTGCCTTAAATCGTTGGAGCTTTGAAGATATATTGTCTACCTATGATTTAACTGAGACCGCGTTAATCCAGCATCTTGCCAAATTAGATCGCCTAAAGTTGATCGAGTTGTTGCCTGGAAATCGCATAAAGTTATTAGTTGATAGAAACTTCAGTTGGCAAAAGAACGGCCCTATACAGCGGTTTTTCGAAGAAATTCTAGTGAATGAGTTCTTTAACTATAGGTTTGATGAGCCCAGTGACAAACGACAGTTTGTGGTGGGGATGCTCTCTAAAGCCTCTAACCTGATCTTTCAGAGAAAGTTGGATCAACTTGCAGAGGAATTTCATCGCTTACATGTAGAGGATGAAAAGTTGCCTGTTAAAGAGCGATTCGGTACTAGTGTTGTCACAGGTATGCGTCGATGGGAGCCTTTGGCTTTTGAGAAGATGCGCAGAAAAAAGGATCTGCGAAAGTTTTAGTATTGATGGGGTAGTTTGAGGTGTGGGCTGATCTATGAAAACCGAGTTCATAGATCAGCATTGGTTTCGTTTTTTAGGGTGTTTTATGAACGCTTTGATTGAAGCTTTCGTGATAACA
>NZ_LWGG01000982.1:0-947 GCF_001635365.1 Oleiphilus sp. HI0128
ATAAAGATAGAGTTATAAAGGTTTTGATTGTTTATCTGAGGAGGATTTTGTCTTCTTTTCCGGTACAGGGTCGTGTCCACCTTCACAACCCGGATGGCATCTTAACACACGATGTACTGCAAGAAAGCTTCCTTTAAATATACCGTGAATTTTTACAGCTTCGAGGGCATATTCAGAGCATGTTGGATAATATCGACAAGAAGGGCCGAGTATAGGACTAATACAGAGTTGATAAGCGCGAATTAGACCAATGATAACTTTTCTCATCATGGTTCTCAGCAAAATTATGTCCTTACTAACACTTTTCAGCAGTCAGTAGTTACGAAGTCCGAGCTGACTTAGTCTTCTTATCAGACTTATTTTGAGATGTTTTACGAACTAACTTACGCCACAGATAGTCTAGTTCTTGAGTGCATTCTTTGCTGCTAGATAAATCAGCACCTTTCTTTGCAAGAACAATAATATCAAGGTTTGGAAGCGAACTACGCTTAGTCCGAAACGATTCTCGTAATAAGCGTTTAATTCGGTTCCGTTGTACAGCGAGTTTTACGTTCTTTTTAGCAACGATTATTCCGAGTCTGCTATCTGAGTTATTCAGGCTTCTAGTCAACATCAAATAATGTTTACTGGAAACTCGTATATCAACAGACTCAAAAACATCACTATAATCACTCGATTTTAGTAGCCGAGTTGATTTAGGAAACTTAAAACTGGAGTACAAGTTTTATGCACTTAGTTCTTTACGGCCTTTAGCACGACGTCGGTTCAAAATCTGACGACCACTTTTAGTTGCCATACGTGCTCTGAAGCCATGTGTACGCTTACGCTTAAGTACGCTAGGTTGGAATGTTCTTTTCATTTCCAGTACTCACAATAAATAGGGTGAAAAAAAATTGGAGCGAGATTGTAATTGTTTAGGCAAGATTATTCAATCCATATTCTCATTT
>NZ_LWGG01000983.1:0-974 GCF_001635365.1 Oleiphilus sp. HI0128
AGTGATGGCGGGTTCTAATAGGTTGCCACCAGCAGTGACGACTTGGCCATCTGAGTTAACCTGGAACTGCCCATCTCGGGTATAACTGGTCGAGCCATCTGGCAATATAACTTGGAAAAAGCCTCTACCATTAACGGCTAAATCGAGAGCCTGGTCAGTCACTTCTAAGGAGCCTTGGGTAAATTGCTTAGTCGTCCCTTCGATCCTGACACCCGTACCGAGCTGGAGACCAGATGGTAATTGAGAGTTTTGTGAGTTCAAGCCACCTGGCTCTCTTTTCACCTGATACAACAGGTCCTGAAAAACCGCTTCATCACGCTTAAAGCCAACCGTACTAGCATTCGCCAAGTTGTTGGAAATCGTGGTCAAGGACATATCTTGTGCACTTAGACCGGTTTTACTGACATAAAGAGCTGGATGCATGATGCTTCTCCCAAATTGAAATTCTACTGCGAATCAATCAGACCTGAAGCGTTTAAGGGCTATCTGTGATACCCCTTATTTAAAGCTAGTAAGCAAATACCGCTAACGAAGCAGTCAAAAAATCAGCACTCTATAAATCTGCAACTACGTGCCGCTTTTATGACGTTTTTCAGGTCTTACTAGGAGAACTGCAACAAACGTGCCGTTTGTTGAGAAATTTGATCAGCCTGGCTCATTAATTTAACTTGAAGCTCATAATGTCGCGATAGAGATAGGATATCTGTTAAAGACGATACCGCATTTACATTAGAACCTTCCAGAAACCCCGTTTCCAGTTTGATGTTCGGGTCAGCAACTGCCGGTGGCTCATCACCCTTCATATGCAATAGACCATCTTCTTTCTTTTCGATCATATCAGGGTCGGGATTAACTAGCTTAATTCGATCAACCGCCGCTAAGCCAACAGCTCCACCACCCAAAGGAAGAACCGAAACCGTACCGTCAGCACCAATCTCAACAGTTGCCGAAGGCGGCAAAACAATTGGACCACC
>NZ_LWGG01000984.1:0-1694 GCF_001635365.1 Oleiphilus sp. HI0128
TTTAATTGGTGATTATTATGGATAGTGTAAGTGTTAATAAATTTAGAGACAACTTGAAAGGCTTTGTAGAACAGATAGTTGGGAACCATGAGCCCTTAAAGGTAACTAGGCGAGCCGGTGACGATTTTGTTGTGATGAGTGCTGACGACTGGGAAAGAGAGCAAGAAACCTTATATGTTTTGCAGAATACTAACTTGATGAAGCAAATCGCTGACTCGGTAAAAACACATACTGACAATGAAGGTTATAAGCCAAGCAAGGAGGAGATGAGTGAGATCACTGGTCTTTGAGGGAAATACATGGCAAGAATATGAAACCTTAAGAGAAAACGATAAAAAGCTATATAAGGTACTGTGCCGACAACTTAAGGAAATGCTGCGTGGTAACCCTGCCGAAGGAACGGGAAAACCAGAACAACTTAAGCATAATTTATCGGGACTTTGGTCGAGACGTCTAAGCCAGAAAGACCGGTTAATTTATAAATACGACGATGAGTATATTTACATTTTTGCTATTGGTGGGCACTACGGCCAACACTAATAGGCCTTAACGCCCGGCTCACCGAGCAAATTTTATTGGCGGCATTTTTGGAACAAAAATGGTGACACTAAAATTTGTCCGGTGGAGCCGCTTGTTAAATGCTTGGATATGGAATAGCATAACAATACATATAAACAATGCGCATTAGGAGCAAATACCATGCGACCAAGTTTTGACCAGCAAGCGCCTAAGAAAGCTACTAACCTAACAGTAAACAGTGACCTTTTAAATCAAGCTAAAAGTTTGAAAATAAACTTATCAGCGACACTTGAACAAGCCTTGATTGTTCAAGTAAAAAAAGCACAACGCGAACAATGGCTTAAAGAAAATAAAGATGCTATTGACGAGCTGAACAAGTTGAGTGAAGAGAATGGTTTATTTTCTGACTCATTCAGGAGCTTTTAATGAGCCAATTTACGCTTTATTTGAACAAAGACAAAAGCAGTAAAAAAACATACCCCTATTTTGTTGATGTGCAAAACAACTTACTAAATGACTTGAATTCAAGACTAGTTATCCCGTTAACCCCTTCGAAAAAAGTTAACGAAAAAGTAGCTCAGAAGCTATGTCCTACAGTTAGAATTGAAGGAGAGGATTTCGTCCTCGTTACCAACCAAATGACAACTGTGCCTAAAACGCTTCTGAAATCCGAAGTAGACTCTCTAGAACATTATCGCTACCAAATCATTGATGCGATAGATATGTTGATTACTGGCATTTAACGCCAGCCGTAACCGGCGCATTTGTAGTGAGCAGCGCGAACGAAAAATGCCTCCGAGTTTACGGCATTGTTAGGTTTCGAATGCAATCTCTGCCTCCATAAACGTTACGGTACTTCCGTACAGTATGACTCGGTCGGCTTTGACTTCGCATGTAAGGCTGCCACCACGCTTAGAGACTTGCTTGGCGCTTAAAGTGCTTTTCCCAAGTTTACCAGCCCAGTACGGCGCAAGTTTGCAATGCGCTGCACCAGTAACGGGATCTTCGGGGATGCCAATTTTAGGAGCAAAGAATCTACTGACAAAATCCACATCGGAGCCCGGTGCGGTAACGATTACACCGCGAAAATCGAGTTGGCTAAGCAAAGAGTGGGTTGGTGTGATGGCTCGAACGATTGCCTCATTATCAAACACAGCTACGTAATCATCCGCGAC
>NZ_LWGG01000985.1:0-426 GCF_001635365.1 Oleiphilus sp. HI0128
TGTATAAAAAATCCAGAGGCTATAAAGGAAGCTTTTCCAAAAAAAACAAGAAATGAAGGGAATTGTTTGGCTAATGAAAGTCGAGAGTTTGGTGAATGGACGGCAGGAATTGATAACCCTATGCTTGATACTAAGTATGGGGATAGAGGTTTATGAGATAGGTGTGTGATTTATAGAGATCGTTTCTAATTATTTCTCTCATCTTTGTTGCGCCGCAAATATTTCATTTTGTATTGCTATTTAATCGATCCTTTATATTAGTACATTCGATTTATTGGTTTCTGTGCAGCTACGCAAAACCTTTAAGGTATTATTGTTAGGCTATATTCTTTTGCACCGATGTAGGGATAATGTATGCCTTGTTTTGGGAGCTTAACCTGATGCCCGTTTAATCTAGGTAATTCAACAGCGAATGCTTCAATTGCT
>NZ_LWGG01000986.1:0-866 GCF_001635365.1 Oleiphilus sp. HI0128
CTTTTGAATAATGCTTCACTCATATTCTCTTACCGCCTCCTATTCAATTATTAAAAATTAACAGAGGCGACAACTATCCTGACACAGGGGGATTCACTAAAGCTCGGAATGGCTACTTGGTGTTTCCAGCAAGCATCTGTAAGCGCGTCGAAAATGAATTTTGGTTGTTCTTTTTGAGCAGCAAAATTCAGCGCTAAACCTACTAGAGTTTCAGTCATACTACTGTCATAAGATTCCCAGTTCAGGAAATCCAGAATCTTGATTCTATGCCTGGTAACTAAAGATCCAGCGTAGCTAGTCAATGAAGTAGGGGGTTCAACGCTTAAAGTTTTAGCCACATGGTTGATATCGCGCTTTCCAAATTGGGCAGAATTGAAAAAGCGAGCTCGAGATCTGAAGTAACCAAGCTGCAAAATAAAGCCAATTCTGCTTTCGATCGGATGAATTCGAGTGATGCTTGATTTCAGTTCAGATGGAATCGAGAAGTAACGTTGACGATCTTCCTTGGAAAATCTAGGAGGAGTGTCGAACAACAGTCTTTCTGCGTCGTTCAAAATATTGATAACTGGCATATCACTACGCTCTTATTGGGGTAATACACTCTAAGGTGCGATAGCGGCCAACTTTTTGTACTCTCCTCATTCTTAAAATAAAAATATAAAGGAATGAGGCATGAAAAAGCTTTGGGATCTCGAAGAGCTCACAAACCACTGGACACTTTCATTTAAAGAGCTCGAGTTAAAAGGCAGCAAACCAGGTAAAAGTCTGTTGGGTCTGTTCGCTCAATTGAAGTACTACCAGAACACCGGTAATTTCCCCTACAAGTCATCTGACATACCCGCTGCGCCCCTGAAATATTTGTGTGA
>NZ_LWGG01000987.1:0-98189 GCF_001635365.1 Oleiphilus sp. HI0128
ATACATGTCTTTGTAACCACTCTCGCAGAAATATTGAAATAGATTCACGAACCAGAGCGTCAAACTTACCCATACTGTTTACCATGTCATCCAGTTCATCACGAAATTGATTGTGCGCTTTAATATGGGCTTCGGTTTTGGGGTAGTTAAGTTGGAGCATGTAGGCTTCTTCGAGACAGAAGTGGTGGTCGGCGTAGCTGGACAGCCGGGTAAAGATTTCTTGGCCGGAATTAGGGGCCTTCAAGGCATCAATCAGCCTGAAAAGCTCTTGGTGCTGAGTGTCTTGCCAAATTAGCTCGCTGGTCTTTTCCATTACTGAACTCTACCCAAGTGAAGGTGCACGTTAGTATGAGTCTAGTTTAGAAATAGAAAAGTTGTCTGCAAATTGAACGGTGTAATATTAGGCGTTATTGTAAAAAATAAGGGTCTTACTCTGTATCGAGTTAAACATCCCGGCTAAATCTGTAGGCAGAGCCTTTCATGGCTCGCTGAGGTTTAGCGCGAGGCATCGACTAGCGAGGGGTGGAACCCTCTGCCTACATGAGGCCATTTTTTAGCTCTACAGCGCCTAACGTACTGCACTATCGTTTAAGGGGATGTATAACTTTATCCAAGCCCTCAATTTTAATCTCAAGCGTCAGTTCAAGCAGTGTACCTAGCTCGCCGCTCGGAAAGCCTTTTTTTCTGAACCAGAGTAAATATTCTTCAGGTAGATCGATTAAACGACGGCCACCGTACTTCCCGAAGGGCATTTGTGTATTGGCTATTTTTACCAGGTGCTGCTTTTCGATCATGTGTTGATAATAACTCGCATGGCTTGAACTTCTAGCCCTGTTTTTTCAATATATTCCTGACAAGCACTTTGTCTGTGACGCAGAGCGTCGATTTCTTCGTCGCGAATTAAAGGGTTCTTTTCCTGGAGGCTAATCAGGCGCTGAATTTCATTACCTAGCTCCCTGTTCATGTCTTCGCTAGCTTGGCTGATCAATGAAG
Organism: Oleiphilus sp. HI0128; assembly: GCF_001635365.1. Taxonomy (NCBI): domain Bacteria; kingdom Pseudomonadati; phylum Pseudomonadota; class Gammaproteobacteria; order Oceanospirillales; family Oleiphilaceae; genus Oleiphilus; species Oleiphilus sp. HI0128. Next base: position 994 of record NZ_LWGG01000987.1, read on the forward strand.
GAACCGAAGCTTCGGCAGTTTTTTGAGCATGCTCAAGTAGTGTACCAATATCGTTACGGATCTCTTTCAATACGGCATGCGCCATCGATCGCTTAAGCCCTTTGCAGAGCTCATTAAGCTGCTCGTAGGGTAAAACTTCGCTAAGGTCGCGGCCGGTAATATTAACAACGATCCGCTGAGGCGATACCGGCAAAAATTTGTCAAGCTGCAGAGACTTTGGTGCCATGCTGTTCAGCGCGAATATGGCTTCCAAAAATAAAGTACCAGGTTCAACACCTTTTACCGACATGGTTGCCAAGGCTGCATTACCAAGCTCTCCTGTTAAGGTTTGCTCGATTAGATCGGTCACCATCGGGTGTTCCCATGAGACAAACTCGACATCTTCCCGGACAAGCGCTTTCAAACGGTGGAAGGTTAAGGTGTTGCCTTCATCGTTTAAGCCGGGAAAGTGCTGCTCCAGCATGTGCTCTCCAGGGCGAATGATCAGAGTCTGGTCTGACTGGTACTCTTGTTCAACACCGTAAAGGTTGAACTGCTTTTCCATGTAAGAGGACAGGTCCTGGCTTGCTTCCTCAGATTCGATCAAGGCAATGATTTTCTCGGCTTCTTCAGGATTGCAGGAGTTAAGCTCAAGTAGGGGGTCACGACCCGTTTGAAGAGCTGCCATAGCCGCATCGCGATGCTCACGGGCTTGTTTGATAAAAGACAAGGCCTGATCAGATTGAAAGTCACCTTCGCTTAAGTAACTTTCCAGTTCGACGGCAAACTGTTCATAAATTGCAAAGCCTGCCGCACAGCTGTGAGTGAAGGCATCCAGAGCCTGGTCATACCAGTTGAATAAACCCTCTTGGCGGCTGCCAGGAATGAAGGGCACATGAATATTGACGTCATGTGTTTGCCCGATTCGGTCTAAGCGGCCGATACGTTGTTCGAGTAGGTCAGGGTTCTCTGGTAAGTCGAATAACACTAAGTCGTGTGAAAACTGGAAGTTTCGGCCTTCGCTGCCAATTTCTGAACAGATTAAGGCTTGTGCACCTTCCTCTTTATCAGCAAAGTAGGCAGCGGCTCTATCACGTTCAATAATACTTAAACCTTCGTAGAAGGCTGCTGTTCGCAGGCCTTCTCGTAGTCGAAGATAGGACTCCAGCGCTAAAGCCGTTTCAGCACTGGCGCAGATGATCAGGACTTTCTCATCTCTGTTATCTTTCAGGAACTGGGTTAGCCAAGTGACTTTCGGATTCTGTTTAATGCCGGCTTCATCTTCAAATTGATCATCACCAACAGCTGCATCGAGTGGGTGAGGCTGTAGGATTCTATCCGGGAAGCCTTCAACACCTTGGCGAGTATTGCGGAACAGTATTCTACCGGTGCCATGCTGATCAAGTAGCCTTTGTATTGCTTCCGGAATATCGATATTTTGTGCATCATCACCGAGTAGGGAAAGGGCTTTAATTGGCAGTGACGAGCCGTCTTCAAGACCTTGAAGCTCTCCGACCAAATCAGAGATTTCCTGATAGTTTTGTTCTTGCTCAATAAATTTTTCTAAGGAGTGAAAACGGTCAGGGTCGAGCAAGCGCAAACGGGCGAAGTGGCTCTCGATACCGGCTTGCTCAGGCGTAGCCGTAAGCAATAGTACGCCGCGGCTTCTAGCTGCCAAGGCTTCAATGCACTGGTATTCGATGCTGCTTTCTGATTCGCTCCAATGTAAGTGATGCGCTTCATCGACAATCAGTAAATCCCAGTCGGCCGCTAAGGCTGCGGTTTTTATATCTTCATTAATCAGGAAGTCCTGATGGCAGAGAACTAGCTGCTCGGTCTCAAAGGGCTTTTCGATACCTTCTTCGGTCAAACTATCAAAACGCTCACGATCAAAGATAGAAAAGCTGAGATTGAAGCGGCGTAGCATTTCGATCAGCCATTGATGCACCAGTGTAGAAGGAACGACGATCAAAGCTCTTTTGGCTAAACCATTGTGCAACTGGGCGTGGAGAATCATGCCTGCTTCAATGGTTTTACCTAGTCCTACTTCATCGGCTAGCAATACTCTCGGGGCATGGCGCTTCGCGACAGTATCAGCGATATATACTTGATGAGGAAGTAAGCTTGTGCGTGAACCAAGCAGCCCATCCGTTGACGACTGCTGTAAGCGGTGCTTGTGCTGCAGCGTTTCATAGCGAAGTCGGAAGGCTCTATTTCGGTCATAGTGGCCGCTAACCAGGCGCTGAAGTGGTGAGGTAAATTGGATAAAACAGTTAAGTTCAACTTCACTCAGTTCTTCGTGTTGAGAGCTTTCTTTATTTTCAACAATGTAAGTAATAATGTCTGCGCTTTGGTCGAGGTCGAGAACCAGGTAATCGATATCTTCATGGCTGGTGATCGTGTCGCCAGCCTTATACACTACACGGCTGATAGGCGCGTTGACGCTGGCGTAGGTGCGAGTTTCCCCGGCTGCCGGAAATGTGATCGTCACTCGGCGGTTTTCAAACTCGCTGATGATTCCTAATCCTAATTTGGGTTCGGTCTGGCTGACCCAGCGTTGGCCTATGATATACGACATTTTGGCGTCTCTTTACAGTATTCAATAAGGGAACAAATATGGCGCGAATACTAACAAGAAAAGCCTGTTGATAACACAGATGAAGGTGAATGGAGGAATAATTTGAGTATCTATAGAACGCCAGAAAGGGAAGAGTATTACTTTCACGAGGGCTGCTATATCTTGGAGATGTTAAATACTGACGATGATCCCGCACTTTCGATTGCGCGAGCTAGAGTTGAACCGGGTAAAACAACGCGCTGGCATGCCTTAACAGAAGTCAGTGAGCGCTATGTGATTCAGCAGGGTTCAGGCAAGGTTTATGTTGGAGATCTGGAACAGCAGGTTAGCGCTGGGGATGTAGTACTGATCCCGCAAGGCATTAGGCAGAAGATATATAACGACGGGGAGGGTGACTTGGTGTTTTTAGCTGTGTGTACGCCACGCTTTATGCCTGCGTGTTATGAGGACTTAGACGTATAAGTTGTATCGGCTCAACCCCGACCTTACAGTTTGAAATACCGAGCGTGACATTACCAAATAACATGGCAAAGGCGTATTAGGTCCGCAAAGTTGCCATTCGGCTTTGATCATAAAGCTTGAATATTTAGGCCACAAGCCACCAAAGCAGTACCTTTGGGAAAGTGAAAGATGCAAACATTCGTTTTAGAAGTAACTATCCGATATTCTGTCACTCTTCAGCCTTATTTGTATCAGGTTAATACAGTCAATTTTAGCTTTGAGACATTAACGAAGAAGAGATGAAGTGAATGCCGTTGAAAACACTGAAATTTATCGCCAAGAGTACACAACCATAGTTATCGCTTTAGTTATATTAAGGCCAGATGAGTGTCTGATAGAGTTTATTAAAAGTGCTTTTGGGATATTAGAACACTTTTTTTAGTCACTAGAATCGAACCTTCAAGCGAAAATAATTGTGCGTGATCCAATAATATATTCTTCACGTACTTTATTGTTCTTCACTCTATAAGTTGAATTTAAATGAAAAAAATTACTGGCATGCTTTTGACAACTTGCTTATATACACTCTCCTTTCAAACAGCATTAGCCCAGGACACAAAAACAGCTATGGTGCCCTTACCTTCAATTGATGACTTTACGCGGGGCAATGATGGCTGGGCCTTCGGACTTGGCCTGGCTGTTGAATACGAATCAGCCTACGAAGGGTCTGATGAATTTGGCGCAGAAGTCGATCCTGCCGGTGCGGTGCAATGGCGTAAAGGTGATAATATTTTCTTCTGGGCCGGTGAGGCGCTCGGGTGGCGTGGTCTTCGTTCTGACACATGGCTATTCGAGGCTGTCGTGGGCTTCGATGAGGGGCGTGAAGAAAGTGACTCTGATGACGGTCGTTTGGATGGTCTCGGTGAAGGAGATGAGGGAACTGAACTAGTTTTGCAAGCACGCCATGCTTTCGATACCGACTGGCGTTATTGGCTGGATGCTCGAGTGGTGACCGGTGAAAACGGAAGTCTTGGTCTTTTTGGCGTGGGGCACCGCTTCGGTGGTCAGAACGACGGAACCGGCCATGAAATTGCCATCGCTTTGGTATTTCACGATAGTGATTATGTCAATAAAGATTTTGGTATAGATGCAGAGCAGTCAGTTGCATCGGGACTGAATGAGACCGACCTGAGTGGAGGATTTCGCTCGTTTGGATTTAATTACAATTATCGCCATTATGTAAATGAGAATTGGCAGGTTTTCGGCGAGGCGGTTTATGAGCGTTATAGTAGTGACATTGCGGATAGCCCAATCGCACGCAACAACTATGAAGCTGAGGTCGGCGTTGGATTCATTTACGTTTTCTAGAACACCTATCAAGTATTCACCTAGAAGCCTCATTTTTAGTTTATTTAATAAACAATCAAGCTAGCTCAAATTATATTAGGGAAGACCCGAAAGCCGACTTAACACTTTGTTAAGTTGGTTGTTCACCATCTACAGACATCACCCAGGAATTTGAAGCCAGTAACATTCGGCCAAACCAAAATCAACCTTCAACGGCAAGTTTTGGCACTTTGCTGACTAAGTTTGGGCAGGGTATTTGTAGGCTCTAGTCGAAACCGCTATTTCAGTAGGTCAGACTGCGTGCCAACTTTTACATATAAGTATTATGACTTTGTAGGCGGCCCGTCCTCGGGGCGCTTGCTGTGCCACGGGGCTTTCAAACGATTCCCTGGTTTCGGTTTGCGCGACTGGAGGCCCCGCCTACATAAGTATGGCTATTTTTCAATCGAGTCTGACCCCATTGAAAAAATGCTTTAAGGCATTTGGATTTGGCTTCCGCCTTGGCCCGGTACGACGATCTGAGAAGCCTGCTCACGACGCATTTCTTGAAGTTCTTTCATTGTATCTTCAAGCGACTTGTTTGCTGCTTCGCCAAAGTTAGCTGCCGCTTGACCCAGAGTAGAACCTTGAAGTTCGAAGTTCAAAGGAAGTGGTCCAGCTGGCGTCATCATTTGAGTGCTGCCGATAAACAGAACGGGTCTAGCGCTGTCTGCGTCGCCATTTGCATCGACAGGTGTCATGCGACGAATAGTGCCGACTTTGTTGTCTGTATAGACTTCTTCAAGATAAAGTTCATCAGGGTTCATGCTTATTTCAGGCGCGTTGTCGCTCATAATATTTCCTTAGTACGCTGTAGTCTGTATTGATGTGCCCGCTATCCTATCATGAAAATTGAAAAGCACGGGGCAATTTTGATAGGAAATAGCCAGCCTTTACTGGCGGCCTTGCTCAATCATAGTTCTCATTTGTTGGGCCTTGTCGGTATCGTTTTTCTTAAGGGCCGAGTCGAGTAAGTACCGGAGAATTTTTTCTCGCTGGATTTGCTTGAGATCGTCAGTTGCCTTGGAGGTTTTTTTAGCTAGTTTATCTTTTAGTATTTTATTGAGTAGGGATATAAACTTGTTTGTTATGTTCTGATCCAGGAAGGCTTCAATATCAAGAGGTAGAATAGCGTGGTGATCATTCACCCATAGTTTGAAGAAACGCTTGGCTTTAGTTTCTTCTCGCCCCTGCAGCTGCAATAGTAATTTACTATACAGTGCTCTGTAGGTCGTAACGGCTTCACTACGCTGCTCTGAGTTGTCATCAATTGTATCGAGCAGGCGCACCAGACGCTGGTGCATATGCTCCATTAGTTTGAGCATTTTGTCCGCGTCAGAATAGTGATCCAAAGCGTTTAGCTCGTCTAGAAAGCGCTCGATTTTTGCGAAAAAGTGTTTAACCTGCCGTTGGCTGAACAGTTTTTCAGGTTTGCGTGTTAACTCGGTTATCTGGCTTTTCAGTCCTGAGTAATCTAGTTCGCCTTGATTTAAGGATGCCCTGAGCACATAGCGTTCGAATAGCTCACTGTCCTTGCTCAATAAAGATAAGAACTCTTTTGCTAGGTTCTGTTTATCTTGACTAAGCAGGTAGGCAAGTACCCGGCTTTTGTCGGGGCCTTTGGCGAGAGATGATATTTGCTGGGTATTCCGGTTAACATGCAGACAGAGTGCTGCGCAATGTGGGCAGAAGTCAAAGCCATCAGACTCTGGACATTGGCAGGCACCTTCGACTGTATTATTCCGATAATTGAGCTTGACCTCAAAGCCATTTATTTTAGCTTTGGCAGTTGTCTTGTTTGACTCAAGCCCATCTATGAGAAACTGTTCCAGCTGCTGAAGAAGTTCATCAAACCGTAATTCACCAATCAACTTGGCAAGTTGTTCGTGGGGGATGATCGGCGGGTGTTGATCTTGTAAGGGCATCTAATCTAATTATCCAGGCCGAGAGAGTCTGCAGACATGATATGAGCGCTTTCTTCCTCTTCGCTATATTGTATGACCAGTTTGCCTTGCTTTAGCGCCTGTTGCACCTGAGACTTTCTTGTTTCCAAAGGGGCTTCGACATCATTGAGTCCCCAGTCTCTTAAACAATAGTCGTTTATTAGGCCATCTAATGCATCCGGGCTTAAAAAAGAGGGGTCGATAATCATGTTAGAACCTGGTGCATAAGAGTATATGTTTTACTTATTCCGGCTAAGAAAGCTTGGCACTCATACGTACCCTGGATTTATTTGCACGAGAACGCGTTGTACGTTTTCTCTTGTCTTGACCAACTTTAAGAACTTGCACTGGAACGCCGTTCAATACAGAGGTGCCGCTCAGTTTGTCTACATATCTGTCGTCTGTTAGATCATTGACACTAACCCCGGGCCGCTTGCTTGCAACAGATAGCATTGAGCCTTCGCGCTGGTGCCCCCAGCCGTGAGGAATGCTGACAACGCCCGGCATGATATCTTCAGTTAACTCTACTTCAATCTCAAGCTGTCCAACTCTGCTACTTACGTGAGCGAGTTCTCCGTTTTTAAGTTGTACTTGTTTCGCGTCGTCAGGGTGGATCATCAGAGTACAGCGATTTTTACCTTTTACCAGGCGCCTGCTGTTATGTAGCCAGGAATTGTTAGAGCGGACGTGACGCCTGCCAATTAATAAGAGTTGTCCGTTTTCGGCTTTGTGACTGTCAAGCAGTTGCTCGCCGCGTTTACGTAGGCGAGTCATATCTTTTAAGTAAGTATTCGGTGCGAGTCGAATTCGTTTCTTCACGCTGTAGAGCCGTTCGGGTAGGCGAGATTGCAAGGGGCCTAAGTCGATACCGTGAGGGTAATTAAGTAAAGAGCTAACACAAAGGCCTTTGCTCAAACTTCTGTTTTGAGAACCATAAGGGCTGAGATCCAGAATCTTCCGGGCTGGGTGTTTGCTTGGTAAGAACCCCTGTAAGGCATCGACCAGGAAACGCCCTGCTTGGCTAGTGCCAGGGAGCTGCGTACCATAAGGGCCGGTACGAAGGATGATATCCAATAAGCCGTCGGGTCCTAAGCGCTTCAGTGATTGGTAAGAAAATTGTTCACCAATAATTTGCTTAATAGAGCCTTTGCCAAGTCGGTGCTGAAGCTCAAGCGCTATTTGCCAGTCATGACGAGCAGACTTATCTACCTCGAATAAGGCGGGTGAGTATTTAGCGACATTCCGAACACCAAGCAGGTTAAAAACAATATCATAATGAGACTGCTCCAAAGGCGCAGTCGGAGGCAGGATAATATCGGCATGCTTTGAGGTTTCATTGATATAAAAATCAATAGAAACCATGAAATCCAGCGAATCGAGGGCTTGATCAAGGTGCTGACCATTCGGGCTGCTGAGCACAGGATTGCCAGCCATGACGATCATCATTTTTATCTGCTCATCACTAGGCAAGAGGATTTGGTCAGCCATGGTGCTGGCAGGCAATTCTCCACCAAATTCCGGTAGACCTGAAAGGCTCTGATAACGATTATAATGGCCTTTTTGGCCTGTCCATGCTGCTAGCTCAACCATATCTGCTGCGGGTTTGCTAAACATTAAACCGCCGCGCTCATCCATATGGTTTGTCAGAATATTTACCACATAAACTAACCAGGTCGCCAGGCCACCAAACTCCTGAGTTGAGGTGCCCATTCTACCGAACAGGCAAGCCCTTGGGGTGGTAGCCAGTTTGCGGGCTAGTGTTCTGATATCTTCGGCGGTAACACCTGTAATGCTGCTCACGTGCTCTGGGTTGAAGTCGGACGAGATAAGCTGTATTTCGGCGATCCCTTCAAGATGGCTTGATAGCCGGCCTGTCTCGATTAAATTCTCATTAAATAAAGTGTTAATAATTCCGAGTATCAGGAAGGCATCGGTACCGGGTTTGATGAATAAATGCTCGGTACTTGTTTTGACTGTTTCAGTCTTTCTTGGGTCAAGTAGAATCACCTCACCGCCACGCTTAATGATTTTCTTGAGCCTTGCTGAATAGTCAGGCGCGCTCATTAAACTACCATTTGATGCTGCCGGATTACTGCCGAGAAGAATAAACAAATCCATATGATCAATATCAGGCACTGGGAATAAATATTGATTCCCAAACAGTTCCAGATTTGCCTGCATATGCGGTAGCTGGTCATTGGAGGTGGCAGAAAATTTATTGCGGGTACGCAGTGCTTTCAGCAGCATTGGTGCAAATAGAATATTGCCGTGATGATGGGTGTTCGGATTACCAAGGTAGGCACCTACAGCATTTTTACCGTGCTGTTGTTGAATATCACCAATTTTGTTTGCAACTAAATCAAACGCTCTGTTCCAAGTGATGGGTTTCCAGCCATCTTTGGTTTTTAGCTGTGGAACTTTAAGCCGGTCCGGGTCTTCTTGTATATCTTTTAAGGCGAGCGCTTTCGGGCAAATATGGCCTTTGCTTAACGGGTCATCAGGATCGCCCTTTATAGAGATAATCTGTGCGTCTTCAACTTTGATCGCGACACCGCACATTGCTTCACAAAGGTTGCAGGTGCGGTAATGAGTAAAAGCGTCTGAGCTAGGCATAGATTTGATCCGTCATTGAATGGGTGCTAAGAGTGAATGTACACCACTATTGTTGTTATTGAACAGCTAGTCAGGATTATATGCCTGCCATAAACGAGAAGTCTAGACGATTAGAACTATTCATAGACTTACTGCTTTGTGAATCCCGCTTTGTTGCCTCCTTAATGATTTGGGCTTGGCTATTGTGCTAGGCTTTCGTCTGCACAATATATGAACTTCTCCATTTGAAGATGACCGCAGCAACTGTAGGGTAGGCTAGCAATGAATAAAACAATCGTAATAACCGGAGCCAGTGATGGTATTGGCAAGGCCTTGGCATGGGAGATGGCAAAGCGAGGTTATGATCTTGGTCTTAGCGCACGTAGAGAAACCCTGCTGCAATCATTAAAAGCCGAGATCCATAAAGCCTACCCTGAAGCAAGGATAGAAATAGCGCGGCTTGATGTCACTGATACTTCGCAGGTGGATGAGGTGATTAAGGGCTTTCAATCTTCTTTGGGGCGTTTAGATATGATCGTTGCTAATGCCGGGATTGCCCGCTCAGGCAAAGCCGAGATTGCCTCTTTAGATGACCAGCTCGCCGTAATCAATACTAATCTAAATGGTGCTATCGCTACCGTCAGGGCTGCGCTTAAAGCATTCCGGACCCAAGGTGGTGGGCATATTGTGGCAACCGCTTCCGTTGCGGGCTATCGAGGTTTACCAAGAAATGCTGCGTATTCTGCTTCAAAAGCGGGTTTGGCTACCTATATGGAGGCGGTTAGGCTGGAGACCTTAAATGACAATGTTGATGTGAGTGTCATTAACCCCGGTTTTATCGATACGGAAATTAACCGTAGTTTGCCCAGCAGGCCCTTTGTTATCAATGTAGAGCAGGGCGCTAAGCAGTTTGCCGATCTGGTTGAAAAGAAAGTTAAAGCTTCTACCCTTCCTCGAATGCCTTGGGCGATTGTTGCGCCTCTTATGCGTGTTTTACCGGATTCTCTGATTGCTAAAATGTAGTTTTGGTTACTAGTCACTTATGCGCTCGAAGGTCGCCGGGGTTGAACTGATCGGTGGGTGAATCTGGAGTGCGTGATGATCGTGAAATTGATTTATCTCATTGGCTGGTCGTGGCAGTGCCAGCCAGTCCTTCACCTTTGATGCTTCGATTAACAAAGGCATTCTATGGTGATAAATTCCACAATTAGGGTCGGCTTCGCATGTGAGGGTAACAAGCTGGAAGCCACCTGAGTTCAGTGGAAATAGTATTCCTGCCATAAACAGAACGTCGTCTATTGCCGGTGAAAAACGGTGTTTTATTTTGTGCCCGGGCTCTCCTGTCCATTCAAACCAGGCCGAGCAGGGTACTACGCAACGGTGTAGTGCATAAGCAGAACTAAAGGTCTTCTTGGTGGCGACGGTTTCTGCCTGAGCGTTGAATATGGTGTGATGTGCCCAGTGAGGGTTGATCCCCCAGAGAGCAGGCGTTTGCGATAGCTTCTCATGCTGATAGTGAAGGCAGGCGACCTCTTGTGAAGGGCGTTGGTCATGATTGTTTATGGCATGAAAAAGTATATGAAATGCTTCGAATACGCCTGTATCGACGATGGCTTTGTCTACTTCAAATCTTCCACACATGTAAAGGAGCCTCTGCCTGAAACTAAGCTTATTACCTTATTGGAATATTATCATAGGCTGTGATGAAAAATTAACGAAAAGTCAGAGGCAAATTACTGATTCCCTTGATTTAGATCTGACCTTCAGCATATTTTTTAAAAAATGCAAAAGCAGTGTCCGGCGCTTCTTTAATAAATACGCCAAGCGTGAAGCCGTCCGGAGCGATCGAGGTGTGTTTGATCTCGCCCAGTACTTTGAACTCCATTTTCTTGCCATTGTAGAAAGCGGCAATTTGAAGTAGCACCAAAGCATCTTTTCGGAAGTCTACGGGGCTTACCAGTGAGGTTCCACGTTCAGAGATGTCTTTCGTTTTACATTGAACGACTTGTTTCTTGCGGGTTGTAATTGTTGCACGCCAATGGGCTGAACGCCTTGTGTATTGACGGCGCTCGGCTCCGTCATTCAAAGCTTCCGCCGTAATTTCCTGAGTGTTTTCAAGAGCTTCTGTAATCTTCTTTTTATCGGGCACTATGTGAAACTTCCTGGTCAGAGTTGGCGAGGAGTTAACAACAATAGTCTAGAGCTGCGGAAGTATCAATGTCTTGATAGTAATTATATGTGTCTTTTGTTGGCTGCTTTGACGCAAAAGGCGGGCATAAAAAAGCGCCTACAATGAGGCGCTTTTTAGTTTGTTTAACTCGAGATTAGTCGCGAGTAAACTCTGGGTAAGCTTCCATACCACACTCAGAGATATCAACACCTTCGTACTCTTCTTCGTCAGTTACTCGGATGCCCATGATTGCTTTAAGAACGCCCCAAACAATCAAGCTACATACGAATACCCAAACAAAGATCGTTAGTGCACCAACCAGCTGGCCAGCGAATGTAGCGTCAGCGTCTGATAGAAGTACTGCGAAGATACCCCATAGACCTACTACACCGTGTACCGAGATTGCACCAACAGGATCGTCAAGCTTAAGCTTATCAAGTGTTACGATTGAGAATACTACGATAACACCACCGATCGCACCAATGATCGTTGCTAGTAGTGGAGAAGGATCAGCAGGCTCTGCAGTGATCGCAACCAAACCTGCTAGTGCGCCGTTCAATGCCATTGTAAGGTCAGCCTTACCGAATAGAATACGTGCAACGATCAATGCAGCGATCAAACCACCTGCCGCAGCAGCGTTAGTGTTCAAGAATACGCTTGCTACTTCGTTAGCTACTTCGATACCACCCAGTTTAAGAGTAGAACCACCGTTGAAACCGAACCAGCCCATCCACAGGATGAATGTACCTAGCGTTGCTAGAGGAAGGTTCGCACCTGGGATAGCGTTAACCTGACCGTTAGCACCGTACTTGCCTTTACGAGCACCTAGCATGATAACACCAGCCAATGCTGCTGCAGCACCTGCCATGTGAACGATACCTGAACCAGCGTAATCGCTATAGCTACTGAGGTCGTACATACCGAACACAGAGTTACCACCCCAAGTCCAGCCACCTTCCATTGGGTAGATGAAACCCGTCATAACAACTGCGAATGCTAGGAAAGCCCAAAGCTTCATACGCTCAGCAACCGCACCCGATACGATAGACATTGCCGTTGCAACGAATACGACCTGGAAGAAGAAGTCAGAAGCGCCTGAGTAAACAGAGTCACCGCCGAAGCCGTTTTCAGCAGAATCTGCTAGAGCTTGAGCAACGTCTATAGTTGCAACGCTGTCAGTACCTGATAGGAAGAAGCCGCCGCCATACATGAACTCGTAACCACAGATTAGGTACATGGTGCATGATACTGCAAACAGTGCAACGTTCTTGGTTAGGATCTCAGTGGTGTTCTTGGCGCGAACCAAGCCTGCTTCCAGCATGGCAAAACCTGCTGCCATCCACATAACTAATGCGCCGCACACCAAGAAATAAAAGGTGTCCATTGCATACTGCAATTCATAAATGTTGTTCATTACGTTTTCCATAAGGAAATCTCCGTACTGTATTCTAAAAAATTAGTTGCTTAGTGATGAATGAGATTTAAACCGCATCAGTGCCGGTTTCACCGGTACGGATTCGAATAACTTGCTCAAGCGGTGAAATGAAAATTTTACCGTCACCAATTTTGCCGGTATTAGCTGCTTTGCTGATAGCTTCAACAACTTGGTCAACCAAGTCGGAACCAATGGCAACTTCAACTTTAACCTTAGGAAGAAAGTCAACAACGTACTCAGCGCCACGGTATAATTCCGTGTGACCTTTCTGACGGCCGAAACCTTTAACTTCAGTTACGGTAATACCTTGTACGCCAATTTCAGACAATGACTCACGTACATCGTCCAGCTTAAATGGTTTGATTATGGCAGTTACGAGTTTCATGGATATCTCCTGTGCTGTCGCTGCAATATTTACTAGTTAAAAAAATGTGTTTTAGTTCTTGTTTGCTATTCAAAATGAAAAACGAATCTCTCATTCGGAATAACAAATCTGATCGGTATATAGCAGGGGGTGTGCCAGTTTGAAAAAAAGCTTATATAACAGTTACATAAGATTAAGTGTTATTGTTGAGTGGTGGTTTTGTTGTGGTCTTGTGGTGCGGGCTTGGATTTGGCGCACCATAATGACGCAATATCTGATGCGGGTTGGCGGCGAGCGCATCTCTTTGGTGATTTTTATAGGGGGAGGATCTGATTATTTGAAAATAGATCTGTCCTTTTTAGGGTTGTGGGTTTCGCTGGCAGGGCGTGTTAGAATAGCTCTTTTGTTTGATGTAGAAAGAATGTCCCAGGCATTCCAAGGAGCGTTTGTTGCTTAGCCCTCAAGAAGTACTTAACACCATCCACGAACAGGTTAGTCAGATATTACCTGACGCCGGAAAGTCGGCTCAAGAGGATCTGACTGCGCAACTGAAAATTCTTATTAATGGTGTCATTTCCAAGCTGGATTTAGTCACTCGTGAGGAGTTTGAGACTCAGCAATTGGTGCTGGAAACAACACGCGCCAAATTGGAACAACTAGAAAAAGATTTTGCTGAATTAGAGAAAAAGTCAGCTTGATTTAATGACGAACAGATGGAACTTGTTCGTTCTTGCACTGTACTTATGCAGTGCTTGCACTACTGAGGGGCATAATGCTGCTGATCTAAAATGGCGCAATAGTTAATACAAAGCGTATTAATGAGGCGCTTTCCGGTCTACCTGATACAGCTCCTTACCTTCTTAAACAGATATGAACTTAGCAAAGGAATGCGATGTCGTTATCTATTATCTATACCCGGGCTCAGCTCGGTGTCGATGCACCTTTGGTGACAGTCGAAACTCATCTCTCAAATGGTTTGCCATCCCTAGCGATTGTTGGGCTTCCAGAAATGGCTGTTCGAGAGAGCAAAGAAAGGGTACGCAGTGCCTTAATCAACTCTGGCTTCGAATTTCCGAATCGGCGTGTGACCATTAACTTGGCGCCTGCAGACTTGCCTAAACAAGGGGGACGATATGATCTGGCAATTGCTATTGGAGTCCTGGCTGCGACAGGTCAAATAGACTCGGAAAAGCTTGGTGAAAGTGAGTTTATTGGTGAGCTGGCCTTAACCGGAGACTTGCGCCCGGTTGCCGGTGTATTACCCACGGCTATTGCCAGCGTAAAAGACGGCCGATGTTTATTTATCCCATATGGTAACGCTGATGAAGGGAAAATGGCTGGCAGCGATACAATTTTCCCCGCACGCCATTTGAGCGAAATTTGCCAGCACCTTAAATCACCCGGTGTTTTGCAAGCCCTTTCTTATGAAGAAATGATTTTGGAAGACGAAAAGCAGCCGGATATGGCTGATATTAAGGGTCAGTTCCAAGCGAGACGTGCTTTGGAGTTGGCAGCAGCTGGACGCCATAACCTATTATTCTACGGCCCTCCAGGGACAGGCAAGAGCATGCTGTCCTCTCGCCTGCCAAGTATTCTGCCACGCTTAAGCAATGCTCAGGCAGTGGAGGTGGCCTCAATCTATTCGCTGGCGGGTATTCCCAGAAAACCGGGCTTGATGATGCAAGCGCCTTTTCGTTCTCCTCACCATACAGCTTCTTCCGTATCGCTCGTTGGTGGTGGCGCACAGCCAAAGCCTGGTGAAATATCCTTATCCCATTATGGTGTATTGTTTTTGGATGAGTTGCCAGAGTATGCACGCTCGGTGCTTGAAGTACTTCGGGAGCCGATTGAAAGTGGGGAGATCAGAATTTCCCGAGCCAGTGCGAGCCTGACATTTCCGGCAGACTTTCAGTTAATTGCAGCAATGAACCCATGCCCTTGTGGCTATAGCGGCCACCCTACAGTGAGTTGTACTGATACCCCCCAGCAGATAAGTAACTATCGGCGGAAGTTGTCGGGCCCCTTATTGGATCGCTTCGATTTGCATGTCGAAGTGGCGAGTCAACCTGCATCGGTTTTACTTGGCAAAGCTCAGGCTAGTGAGTCTTCGAATGAGGTACTGGCTCGCGTGAGCAAAGCCCGAGACGCGCAAATCACCAGGCAGGGCAAGCTTAATAGTGCGCTTGAGGGTGGGGAGATTGCAGAACATTGTGCCATGCAAGACGATATGCGCACTTTTCTGGAGTCCGCCATGGATAGGATGGCTTTGTCGGCAAGGGCGGCTCACCGGATTCTTAAAGTCGCGCGTACTTTGGCAGATTTACAGGAAAGTGAGAGTATTCAAATGCTTCATTTAAGTGAAGCTTTGGCTTACCGGGGTTTGGATAGAAAGTCTGGTAGCTGAGTGCTATGTAAAGAAAAGTCTTTAAAGCTTATGGCGTACAGCTGTGACTTCCATCGCTTTATGAAATTGGCTAAGATGATGGCCTAAACTTACGCATCATAAATAAATAGCCACTTTTGAATGCGTGGTGAAGTGAGCGAAACTGCTGAAGGGAAGTTGAGGAATAGCTAATGATAAAAGCTGCGTTTCTAGTTTATGACCGCGCACTCTTTTCAGGGATAACCAGGCCCTATGAAATTCTGAAGGCCGCTAATGCAATGGCGCGCATGGCGCGGGAATCCAGGCCGCTTGAGCTGCATATGGTTAAGCTCGAAGATAAACAGCCTCAGGTTGCTGGCGATATTCCTTTAAATATCGAAGAGCGTATTGAATCTCTTGGTCATATGGACTGGATCTTTATTCCACCAAATTGGAGAGATCCGGTACATTTATTGAAACGTTATCCCAAGTTGCCAGAGATGTTAAGGCAGCGCTATGAGGAAGGGACTAACTTTATTGCCACAGGGGCCGGTGCCTATTTCTTGGCAGAAGCAGGCCTTTTAGACAAGACCCCTGCTACGACTCACTGGTTCTTTTTTGATAAATTTGAAAAGCGTTACCCTCACGTTGAACTAAAACGCCAGCACTTCATTACTTATGGTAACCGAATTTATTGTGCTGGCAGTATCAACGCGCTGTCAGACTTGGTCTTTCACTTGATTGGCCAGGCCTTTGGTTTGGAAAAACGTCAGTTAGCGGAGCGCCATTTTGCCCATGAAGTAGGCAGCAGCTACGACTTGCCTATGTTTTCAGTCGGACGAGCCGCGCATGCAGATGAAGATATTATCGAGATTCAGGCGTGGTTAAAGTCCTCGTGTCATGAAGATATTGATATTCCCCAGATGGCCGAAAGAGCAGGCATGCCAGTACGAACGTTTACACGTCGTTTCAGGCAAGCATTAGGCATGACACCGAATCAGTACCTTCAGGACTTACGCATTGAAAATGGCCGTGACTTATTGAAATCAACCGATCTAAGCATTCAGGATGTGGCTGAAAACGTTGGCTATAAAGATACGGCTTACTTTTCTCGGGTGTTTAAAACCAAGGTAGGGCTGACGCCAAGTGATTATAAGAAAATGGTGCGTCCAAAACTCTTCCAGTTAGATTAAAGAGTAATAATTTGGGACAAAAAAAGAGGAGCCTGTTTAGGGCTCCTATAATAGGGGTTTCTTCAAGGAAGACAGAATCACGATCGCTTCTTCGTGATCTGTAATAACAGTATAAGACTAAAATTTCCGTAATGTGGTTAAAAAGTGAGCTATATTTGTAATGATTCGTTATAACATGCTATCGCATGCCAAGAATTACTTACATAGCAGTCCTTTCACAACATTTAGCCTTGCTGTCGTAAGTTCAGACAATGGAAATGTAACTTGGTTCAAAAAAATAATAATACTTGATGAATCTTTTCAGATTTACGTGGTCTATTAGCATTCATCCCCTTACAAAAGGAAGACTAAACCGAGATGTCTCAGGCACCCAAAAAAGTCCTTTTTCTGTGTACCGGTAACTCTTGTCGAAGCCAAATGGCCGAAGCCTGGGTAAATACGATCAGAAATAAAGAGTGGCAAGCATACTCTGCAGGCATAGAAACCCACGGTATGAACCCTAATGCTGTTTCAGTGATGGGGGAACTTGGGGTAGATATGAGCAAACATTATTCTAAGCATATTGAAGAGCTCGAAGCGCAACAGTTCGATTTGATCGTGACAGTTTGCGGTCATGCTGCTGAACATTGCCCAAACTTATCGGAGTTCAAAGAGATTAAGCATGTTCCTTTTGATGACCCGCCATCGTTAGCGAAACTAGCTGCTAATCAGGAAGATGAGTTGGAGAGTTATAGGCGTGTGCGAGATGAAATCAGGGCTTTTGTTGAGTCGTCTAGCTTTTCTAGCTAAAGCGGCTTGAGATACCTTGATCTTTGCTCCATGCAGTCCTATTATGCGCGCTTTTTAATCAATACTAAGCTTCTTTAATAAACTGCATTTGCACTGACGTAACAAGGCTCAACATAATGACCGAAGAACATCAGGATTCCGCACAGACGGACGAAACTGACTCAAAAGAGACGAATACCAAAGGTCCTAAAATTGAAGTGGCTAACCTCAAGAAAAGGCCGATTAGAAGCTTCGTTGTTCGCAGTGGAAGGATGACCGCAGGCCAGCAAAGAGGCTTTGAAGAGTGTTGGTCAACGATGGGCTTGGAGTTAGCGAAAGCGCCTTCTGATGTTCGTGAGAGTTTTCCTCTTGCGCAACCTTTAGTGGTAGAAATTGGTTTTGGCATGGGTGCATCACTAAGTGAAATGGCTCATCAGGCGCCTAATGAGAACTATTTGGGGATTGAAGTTCATCGTCCCGGAGTTGGTGCGCTCCTAAATCAGGCGGGTGATCTAGGCTTGGAAAACTTACGAGTATTCTGCGCCGACGCCAACGAAGTGCTGGCACGGAATATTGCTGATGATTCCGTTAGTCGCCTACAGCTTTTCTTTCCCGACCCATGGCATAAAGCACGCCATAATAAACGTCGCCTTGTACAGAGCGAGTTTGCTGAGCGAATCAGGTCAAAGCTTGAAATCGGAGGTGTCTTCCATATGGCAACAGACTGGGAGCCTTACGCAGAACATATGATGGAAGTGATGGAAGCCGCGCCAGGCTATGAAAACGTGGCCGGAGCCGGGCAATACTCTGAACGCCCTGAAAACCGCCCCTTAACTAAGTTTGAAAAGCGCGGTCAGCGTTTAGGGCATGGTGTTTGGGATTTGCTCTACCGACGTATTGCTTAAATACATAGAGTCTTCATAAGAAGCAATAATAGCTAAAACAAGGTTTGTATGTATGTCAGGGCACGATAACTCGAAAAGCACTGAAGGTGTTGTTGCTGAGATAGCGCCAAAAGAGTGCCGTGACCGTTTGAGAGCCGATATTGCCAACTGCGAGCTTCTGGGTGAAACCCAGGATGCCAAGAAAATATTGCTTTATCATCACCGCCAATCTTCGGTGCTAATGAATGAAATTGGCCGTTTGCGAGAAGAGTCCTTCCGCTTGGTGGGCGAAGGAACAGGGCGTGAACGTGATCTCGATGAGTACGATGCCCACTATATGCACATCGTCCTTTGGGATGAAGAGCAAGGTGAGGTGGTCGGCGCGTATCGCCTAAGAGGTACTGATCAGCTCGATGTACAGGAAGATTCTGATCGGCTGATTGTTAATTCTCCTCTTTATACTGCGAGCTTATTCGACTACTTACCAGCATCGCGTAGCATTCTAGAGCATGGGTTGGAGCTGGGCCGAAGTTTTGTTCAGCCACAATACTGGGGTTCCAAAAGCCTGGAATATTTGTGGTATGGCATCGCAGCCTTTCTTAGGCTACACCCTCAATACCGTTACTTGTTCGGCGCAGTAAGTATTAGCAATACCTTATCTGCACCAGCTAAAGACTTACTTATCTATTTCTATCAGCACTACTATGGAACTGAGACAAAGTATCTAGTCTGTCATCACCCATACCAGCTAAGTGAGGCTTCAAAAAAGCACCTAGATCAATTTTTTGAAGGTTTAGATCTAAAGGAAGGCTTCATTAAGCTCAAGAAACAGCTAAGGTATCTTGGCTTCGCTGTTCCTGTTTTATACAAACAGTATGCAGAATTGTCAGAACCAGGCGGGACGCGCTTTTTAGGCTTCAATATCGACTCGGACTTTAGTGATTGCGTTGACGGCTTTGTCGTGGTCGATATTGATCAAATGTCAGGACAAAAACGAAAACGCTATGGTTTGCTGACGCATCGGCTTGTTTCATCTTAGTATTATTGTTTGTTTGGGTCTCATTGCTCAGCACTTAAGACGCTCAACGAGCTTGCTTAGATAAGGACAAAACAGTCAGTTTGAGCAATAGTTCAATGCTCGCAACCACCTAAAGACCTTTTTAGGTCTCGATATATCTGGCTACAGACCTTTTAAGTATGCGGAGATCTTCATTGACTCTTCTACACTCATATTCTCGAAAGTCGTCATCTTACTAGCATCACTTCCCACCCTAACTTTATGAGATACCTGCCAAGCACTTAGTTTAGTGCCCTTATTAGGCGGAACAGCCCTTAGAAATTTTCCTAAGCCTGTTGAGTTATGACACTCAGAGCAATGGTGTTCGAATAGGTCTTTTCCTGACGCTAGGTCTGGGTGGTTGTGCTGGTCATTGCCACACCCAACTAAGAAGATACATAACAAGGTGATTGTATAAACGATAGGCATATTTAATATCCTTTCATGTTCTAAACCGGACAATTAACGTATTGAATTAGCAAATAATTCCTTGTACTGATCCATTTAAGCATTACAAAAATAAATAGCTATACTTAATTCTGTCTATATAAATTTAACCAAACCTAATCTCACCTATAATTATATCAATCACTAAATAATGTTCAAAAATAAAGCTAAGGCTGACTAATGACCAATATCTCGCAGTACTTACAGTACATGATTAAAAAGCAAGCCTCGGATTTGTTTTTTAGCGCGGGCTTTCCTGTCTTAGTAAAAATACAAGGTGTTTGTAGTGCGATTAATAAAGACACGGCTTTAACATCAGCCCAAACCAAAGAGCTTGCTTATTCTCTGATGAATGATCAGCAAATTAAGAATTTTGATGAGAATCTGAGCACTAGCGTTGGTATTTCCGTTCCTAACTTGGGGCGATTTCGCCTGAGTGTTTTTAGGCAACGCGGTTCTGTTGCGATGGTGATTCGTTGTATTAAAACCTCACCGCCAACTCTAGAAGAGCTAAGGTTACCAGAAGATCTGGGTGAGTTTATGTTTGAGAAACGCGGGCTGGTTCTGGTTGCTGGCGCCACCGGCTCAGGTAAATCTTCAACGCTAGCAGCAATGATCGATTTTCGAAACAAGCATTCAACAGGACATATTCTGACTATAGAAGACCCAATTGAATACTTATTCTCTTACAAAAAATCAATTGTTAATCAACGGGAAATCTCGATCGATGCCAAGAGTTATTCAGATGCTTTGAAAAGTGCAATGCGTGAAGCTCCAGATGTAATCATGATTGGGGAGATAAGAGATACCGACACAATGAAACAGGCGATCGTATATTCTGAAACAGGTCATTTATGTTTAGCCACTATTCATGCCAGCAATGCCGTTGAAACATTGGATCGAGTTATTAACTTTTTCCCTCCAGATGACCGAGGACAAATATTGATTGATCTATCAAGAAACCTTCATTCTGTTGTTTGCCAGCGACTTGTAAAAAGTAAGGATGGTTCATTAACTCCAGCATTAGAAATATTGCGAAATTCTCCTTACTTTGGTGAGTTGATTCAGAAAGGAAAAATTGGAGAGTTAACTGAAGCATTTGAGAGAGACATGGATCAAAATGTTGTTACTTTCGATGAATCTCTAATTAAACTCTATAAAGAAGGGAAAATCTCAGCGGAAGAAGCTATTAACAACGCAGATTCGAAACATAATGTCCAAGTGAAAATCCGCCTTAAAGACGACCCCAGTGCGGCCTCTGAAGGTTGGCAAATAAAAAGCTAATGTGCAAATGTCGGTATCATGCCAAATCATTTCTTACTGGAAAATAGATCTTTTTACCTTCTTTCTGAATTATTAGGACGAGTTTATTGAAAACAAATATTCGAAGCCGCATTATTATAGCCGTTGTTGTGTGTCTGGTATTAATTTCCGCGACACTAGCCTACGTTTTATTTGAGCAATCTAGGATAGATAAGAAGTTTTTGTTGGTAGACAAAATTATTAGCCATACTGGAATAGTCGATCAAGCACAAACTGTGTTTGTATCCCTATTAGCCGAACAACGGGCTTCTATTCGAGTCAAAAAAGAAGGTTCACAGTTCAGTAATCTTATTGACGAGCTAAACGCTCTCTTGGAAACAATTGAGCATAAACCCATATTAGCTGAAAAAGAACAATTTCTGTTGAAACGAGTTAGAAGTGACATTGCTCGCTTATCTAGCCTGAGCTCGAACCTATTAGTTTTAGCGGGTTCTACCGAAACTAGCGGGAAAAACAGCTTGTTGAGTGAGTTCGATGCATTAGGCCAGAAAATCACCACACAGCTAGACCAGATTCATATTTTTCTTGACCATGAATTAGAAAAAGCTTTTCATGAAGCATCTGAGATGCGTTATGGCGCACAAAAAAGCGTTGTCATTAGCGGCACGCTTCTCGTCTTTTTCCTTGTCTTTTTTAGCTTCCAGCTAGTTCGTTCGATTACACGTCCCATTAACGACCTGGTTAAGGCGACTCAGAGGCTTAAAAGCTCAGAATGGGATTATCGAGTCAATTTAGATACCGGGGACGAATTGGAGGAACTTGCTGACAGTTTCAACAGCATGGCTGAACAGCTTTCCCATCAACACCTAAGCCTCAAAGACCAACTGGATAGACACAGTATTCAGCTAAAGGAACGTTCTTTAGACCTTGAGATACTTTTATTGGCAAGCGCTGAACTCTCGTCCGAGTTAGATATTGAGCAGTTGCTAAAGCTTATGGCGCAGAAACTAACAAGTACACTGAAAGTAACCTATTGCCGTATTGCTCTAAAAGATAGTGAGCATGCAGGCCCTGTAATTCGCGCAGCCTATCCCATCAGGATGCTAGATTGGGAGCCTGGCATTGGAAACGAGTTAGACGTAAAATATTGTCCTGACTTACAGAAGGCTTTTGACACTGGACGATACGTATCAGTTTCTAATACAGAAATGTTTGATCGGAGACATAAAGTTGAGTTGGAACAAATTTTCACTTCTGAAACACATTCCGGTTTAATCTTTCCCTTAGTTATTAAAGGACGCTCAGAGGGTGCTATTATTTTGGGTGAGTCAAGAGTGTGGGACCGGGAACCTTTTTCTCAAGAAAAAATCGCCCTCTGCCAGACGCTAATCAACCAGTCTGTTATAGCGATCGAAAATGCAGAAAACTATGTGTCTTTGCATTCAATGTTTTTGGATACAACCTCTGCCTTGAGTTCTGCAATTGATGCTAAGTCTCACTGGACTAAGGGGCATTCGAAGCGCATGACAGCTCTGGCATTACGTATTGGACGGAAATTATCACTTGATTCCGAATCATTAAACCTTCTCAAGGTGGGCTGCATTCTCCATGATATTGGGAAAATCGGTACCTATGAGCAGATTCTAAACAAGGCTGAGCCACTTACGGATAGTGAACTTGAAATCATTCGTCAACATCCAGTAAAGGGGGAGCTTATTCTTAAACCAATCCATAAGTTTAAAGCGATTCTACCTATAGTAAGAAGTCATCATGAAAAATATGATGGAACAGGCTACCCAGATGGATTAAAGGGCGAAGATATTCCGATTCTCGCCCGTATTGCAGCGCTCGCAGATACATACGATGCGATGACCGCTGATAGACCTTATAGAAAGGGTTGTAGCCGCTTAGAAGCTATTGCTGAAATTAAGCGCTGCTCAGGGACGCAGTTTGACCCAAGTATTGCTGGCGTATTTATTGAGATATTGAAAGATGAGTATTCATAGTTAAAAACATGTTCTTCTATCCTTACCAATCAAGCCGTGCTGGAAACACAAGTATCTAAAACTTAATGCTGACTTACACGCGCACAGTTAGAACGACTCTAGTTTCTCAAGTACAAGGTCTCTTAAACGCTTGTCGCCACTCGCTAGATAAAGCGCTCGCTGGTACATGCTTTTTGCTTTGTCATCTCCTCCCATTAAACGATATAAATCACCGTACTTGATAAATACCTCTGGGTTGTTTGGGGCGACCCGTATGGCTTGTTCGTATATTCGTTGGGCGCGTAGCCATTGTTGAGAGTTTTTTGCTTTTTCGGCTTTAGCAAGTAGAACGCTTAATATATTGCTTTCTACCTTGTTTATTTCTTTTACTTCTACATCTTGATTTTTGGCTGCATCACTATCGACAGTTATGCTTTTTTCCTCTGGTGTTACAGCTTTATTAAGTATGCTGTGAGGCTTGGATGTGATCGGTGAGTCGGCCTTTGAACTCGGTGTTACGGGGACAATGTTAGGCTTAGTCTGTGTGTTGAGTGAAGAACAAGCGCTCAGTAGGAGAACTGTACTGAGCACTAAAGCCAGAGGAGATGCCTTTAATAAATAACTGAGGCCTTCTAAAACCATGATTTTAACCACCCTTTCACCGATGAATAACCATTTTTACATGCTTGATATTCAGATGTATCTGGTTCACCCCAGACAGGAAGGTCTATAGCGCCCTTGCATCGTTCATCGGTGAGGTGAGCCGTGTTTTGATCAAACCAATGGTACTGGATGTTAGCAGGAGCTTCCATACTCAAGGGATATTGAGGGATGCGGCGAATAAAGTCGCTCCATAGCTGCAGGGCACCGCTGCTGCCGGTTAGGTGTGTTTCTTTATTGTCATCGCGGCCGAGCCAAAAGGTTGCTAGGTAATCTCCCGAGTAGCCTGAGAACCAACTATCCCGATTATCGTTAGTGGTGCCGGTTTTACCCGCAACCACCAGTTGCTCTGGTAGTTGTTTGTATGCAGAGCGCCCGGTGCCGGTTTGCATGGTCTTTACTAGTGCTTCTTGTAATAAATAAATCGCCTCGGGTGCAACTACTTGACTAAGCTTGAAAGGGTAGCGGGTTAAAGTTTCACCTTGTGCGTTGGTGACCTCGCGAATTCCTCTTAAGGGCATGTTGAAGCCATTACTGGCGATAGTTTGGTAGAGCTGCGTCACTTCAAGCGGTGACAATGATTGAGATCCTAGGAATAGAGAAGGGTAGGGCGTGAGCTCTCTTTTGACACCTAAACGCCTGAGCATGTCATGCACTGTGTCAATTCCTAGCTCTAAACCTAAGCGGGCACTTGCCAGATTGTAGGATTTAGCAAGCGCTAGATATAAGGGGACTTCTCCATGGCTTTCGTGATCAAAGTTCTGCGGCGCCCAGATTTGCCCATCTTCAAACTCTATTTTGAATGCCTGATCTGATACCAGCGTGCTGAGTTGATATTGTGAGGGTTTTTCCAGTGCGCTAAGGAATATTGACGGTTTAATGAGCGAGCCGATAGGTCTTCTTGCATCAAGAGCACGGTTAAAACCGCGGTATCGTGCTTTTCTGTCCCCAGCCATGGCGAGTATTTCCCCGGTGCCGGTTGCGGTGACCACGGCGCCTACTTGAAGCGTTCCTGTCTGTTTCCCTGATTCGAGTGTTGGAAGTTTGCTGGCGATTGTATTCTCTAGCTGGTGCTGGAGCTGGGGGTCTAGACTGGTATATATCTTTAGCCCTTCAGTGCGTAGGTCGTCTTCATGGTAATCTTTTCCCAGCTGACGCTTTACCATGTCCATAAATGCCGGGTAGGGATTAGTCTGTAGAGTCGGCTTATCGATAACGTTTAATGTGTGAGTGATCGCCTCTTGATAGCGTTGATCGTCAAGGAGGTTCTCCTTGTTCAGAAGAGACAAAACCAGGTTGCGTCGTTTTAGTGCTCGTTCAGGAAAACGGCGAGGATTATAATAGGACGGGCCTTTGATCATGGCGACAAGTAGAGCGTGTTCGGAGATAGAGCAGGCACGTAAATCCTTGCCAAAGTAGTAGAGGCTGGCTGCTGCAAACCCGTGGATAGCGAGTGAGCCAGATTGACCGAGAAAGACATCATTCATGTAAGTTTCTAGGATGGACTGCTTGTCATAATGGGCTTCCAGCATCAGAGACATCAGTGCTTCATTTACCTTTCGGCTAAGTGATCGCTCTCGACTGAGATAAAAATTCTTGACCAATTGTTGGGTAAGCGTGCTGCCACCTTGAACAACTCTGCCCGCTTTCAGGTTTGCCCATGCAGCACGCGCTATGGATAGCGGTGAAATGCCTAAATGATGTTTAAAGTCACGATCTTCAGTGACAAGAAGGCTGGCAATGAGTTGGTCGGGTATGTCTTCGTAGGGTAGTAGGATTCTTTCTTCTTTAGTGCGGGGATAAATGCCGCCCACTTTTAAAGGCTCTAGTGTATAGAGCGCTTGATGACTACCCAGGCCTTGCAGCTGGGTGACGATATCGTTTTCTATATGAAAACGAAAGTGACTACTCTCTTGATAACCTTCAAGTGTTTGATGAGCAGGTACCTTTAGTTCAACAACTTGATGGGTGCTTGATAGGTGACGAATGGAGTAGCTGCGTTCGGATTTAGGTTCCGAACGGGCTTGATAACCTAGCATATTGAGTTCATCAAGCAGATTGTTGGCGTTTAGCGCCTTATCGTTATAAATTTCGAGGGTGCGGGCAAATACTTGAGCTGGAAGCGCCCACCGCTTGCCTTCAAACTTATATCTGACCTGAGCATCGAGATATATGCACCAGGCAAAGAGCAGTAAGGCCAAAACACTTAGTATCTTCAAGCTAGTTGGGCGAAGAAGGAGAGGGCGCTTGTGCCTGAAATTGGCGGAGTTAGTCATTTCGCGTCAAGTACTTATTGTTGCAGAAGCTGCTAGGGGCTGAAAGAGCTAGTGTATCAGAGCCAAGCGGAATGTGTGAGGCTTAATACGATAAGACTAAAAGTGCGTCTGAGGCTTACTTTGGATCGACGAAAGCTTTTTCGAAACATAAGTGTAAGCGTGTTCAAATTCTTGCTTTGAGAAGTTTTGATGCTTTACTTTCTTGAGTTCTAGGTCAGTCAGTGTGAGGTGAAGTGTGGGGGTGACTTGAACTTTGTTAAGGCATTGTTTTACACAATGCAAAGCACAGCCATCTAGGGCCAGGATCGGTCGCTCTGATTTCGCTTGTCTAACTAATGATTTAACCTGTCCGCCAACGCCTGCTATACAAGACATTTCAGCTTGTCCTAGACGGTTCAATTCTAGGGCTAATTGATTGGTAAGCTGGGCGACATTAGAGCAGCCAGAGCATGAGTACACGATAGGCTGCTGTTCTCTATGATTCATCTTTTACTATCAATATCAGTGAGTGCCAGAACTGTTAGGCGCGAGCAAAGAGTAGATTGTTTTCAATCGAGATATGACTTTGCAAATCTTCGATAAATTCAGAAATTAAGGCATAAAGCCTTGTCCAGGTATTACAAGCGTCTTCTGGTAATGTCAGCTGGTTCGTTAGCTCTGATAGCTGGGAGATTGCACCAGCATGTTCATCGTGCTCATGACGCATCACCGAGATAGGGCCCTGAGCCATTGCTCCCATTCCTTGTTCCAGCATAGGGAAGAGGATGTTTTCTTCCTTAAACATATGTTGTTCGAGCTCTATCTTCATTGTTTGCAGGTGATTAGATAGGCCATGAGGACACTCTGGGTGTTCACCGTGTACAGATTCAACTCGAGCAGCCTTTTCATTTAGTTCGCTAAGCTGTTGTCGATGGACTTCATGGTAGCGCTGCAAGATATGAGCAATTAGTTCAGGGTTTGATAGAGATTCTAGAGGCTCAAGGGTGCTATTGCCGTCTGTTAAAGTTTGATCGGGCATACTTCCTCCACTTCATAAGAACGGGGTGGGCAACTATAGTATCGGAATTCTTTTCAGGGCGAGCTTTTATCTTAAGAACATTGCCGAGCCGAAGCTATACAACCTAGTTGATATAAGAGGGATAAAAGGGGGTAGAGCAGATAGAAAAATAATAGGCTGCTCAGGAGGGGCTCCTGAGCAGTTAGCAGCGCTTATTCAGCGGCTTCAGGGCATTCTATTGAGCCTGCTTCGCGCATGTCGCCAAGTGGCACGTTAAGGTTGGTATCGCTATCGCGTTTTGCTGAGCCGTGATAGATTGCCCTGCACTCACCAGGTGAAGACAATTTGCAGTTTTCTAAAGCTGCCTGAGAGGCTTGTTCCTCTGTTTCATAAGGGCCATGAAATTGGCGGTTTTCGAGGTAGAAATATCCTTTTTCTATGTTTTCATCGACCACGATTACTTCATCGATTTCTTGTGCTACAGACATAGTTTCTCTCCCGTATATTAAACACTATTCAATTCTTACTGAGGCCAAACTTAGTGTTTAGACCTTACTAAATGCTGTTTCTTTTCTACTGTGTTAGCAGTTAACCAGCGGTGTCGAATAGTGACTTTTATAATTATTATCGTTGCTAGTTCAAAATTTATAAGACGAAATCACCTATGTCTTTAGAAGAAAAACAAGCCTTCATAGACTATTAAGCCCGGTAATGTCCCGGGCTTATTCGCTTCGTCTTAGTTCGGTGTTGCTCGATTAATGATCGAGTAACAATCAATATCGCCTGGTAGGGTACCATAAACCCAACCTTTGTTGTCACTTTTTAGTCTGGCGAGGCAAAACGCATTGGCGATTTCTTCATTTCCATATTGGAGTAGGCTTGCCCCTTGGAAGCAAAGTGCCATCTTTTCAACGATTCCTCTGGAGCGGTATTCTATATCCTTCTGATTAGAGAATTCTTGATGAAGATCATTTAGGGCTTCATCCATCAGTGAATGCTTACCTTCTACAGTATGCAATTCGGTCAGGAAGGCTTGTAGAGATTCAGGATTACGACGCGTGGCGCGAAGCATGTCCAGGCACTGGACGTTGCCACTACCTTCCCAAATGCTATTTACAGGAGACTCTCTGAATAGTCGGGGCATAATACTATCTTCCATTACGCCACTACCGCCAATGCACTCCATTGCTTCATAGGCGTGGCCGGGGGCCCGCTTGCAGATCCAGTATTTGCCGATAGCAGTTCCCATGCGCACTAAATGTTTTTCCTGCTCGTGTTCACTGCTTAAGTCGAGTGCCCTCGCCATGCGCATGCTTAAAGCCGTAGCTGCTTCGTGCTCAATAATCAGGTCGGCGAGTACATTTTGCATGAGTGGTTGTTTATCGAGTGTATTGCCAAACACCTTGCGTTGGCGGCAGTGATGAGTGATTTGGGAGATTGCCTGGCGCATCATGCCCGAGGTGCCAATCATGCAGTCAAAGCGGGTCATGGCAACCATCTCTAAAATTACCGATACACCTCGACCTTCTTCGCCGATCATCCACCCCATTGCTCCGCGTAGCTCAGTCTCACTGGAAGCATTGGAGACGTTCCCCATTTTATTTTTCAGGCGTTGTACTTGCATCGGATTCTTGCTGCCATCGGGTCGCCAGCGTGGCACCAAGAAGCAAGAAACACCCGAACTAGTTTGGGCGAGTACTAAAAATGCGTCTGACATGGGGGCTGACACAAAATATTTGTGCCCGATTAGTTCGTAAACCTGTCCGGGTCCCTGGGCACCCATTGCAAAGGCGCGCGTACTGTTTTGTCTAACATCGGAACCACCTTGTTTCTCGGTCATTGCCATACCTATTGTGAGGCCTGCCTTTTCTTCATGGCTGACATTTCGGTAGTCATATTCTCGATGCATAACTTTGGGGGCCCATATGTCATAGATATCTGGCTGCCTTTTTAGTGTCGGAATAGCGGCAGAAGTCATAGTTATAGGGCAGCCATGACCTGCTTCAACCTGGCTCATCATATAGCTCTTGGCGGCACGTGCGACATGAGCGCCTGGGCCAGGTTTAGTCCAATGGGAAGAGTGGATGCCTTCCTTAATTGAGAGCGCCATGAGTTGGTGGTAAGAAGGGTGGAAGCGTACCTCATCGATACGCTTACCATGGCGGTTGTGAGTAAAGAATACCGGTTTATTCTCGTTCGCCTGAAAGCCCCATTCAAGCACTTCGGCTGACCCGGTGACCCTGCCAAAACGTGAAAGATCCTCGCTGTAAGCTTGTCCTTGATGAGCTTTAACTGCATCTTTGAGTGCGGCATCTTCTTCATAGGCATTGTAGTTTTCCAATGCTTCGGGTTGATTCTCGACAGTGTGAGTTTCTGGCCAATAGGCGTTGCTCGGCTTGAAAGATTCAGAAGAGGTCATGGTCGCTTACTCCGTACCTTTAGATAAAGTGAACTTGTATTCATTTGTTTGTGCTATTGAATCACGCGATGCTTCA
Source organism: Oleiphilus sp. HI0128 (assembly GCF_001635365.1). Taxonomy (NCBI): domain Bacteria; kingdom Pseudomonadati; phylum Pseudomonadota; class Gammaproteobacteria; order Oceanospirillales; family Oleiphilaceae; genus Oleiphilus; species Oleiphilus sp. HI0128. The sequence goes on from NZ_LWGG01000987.1 coordinate 30,269, forward strand.
ATAGTCAATTCTGCGCATTTAGGATAAAATTCAAGGACCCAGTTCTAAGAGCTCTTCATAAGCTCGTGTGAAGAGAAAAACTAAAGAGTATTCCATGGCATATCGCCCGACAGAAAAAACTGAAGCCAGAAAGAAAGCACAGCGCAAACTGCTCTTGGATACTGCTTTGCAGTTAGTCGCTTCGGGAGGTTTTCAGTCTTTAACCATTGCTTTGTTGGCTGAAAGGGCAGATGTTGCGACCGGTACTGTATATAAGTACTTCGCATCGAAAGCAGAACTGTGCGCAGAAGTGTTTCGGGTGGCCACTGAAAAAGAAGTCAGGAATGTACAGCTAGCAGCTTTTCCTCAGGTGGAAGATGAACTCGAAGGTCAGCAAGAAGGCGAGGCATTGAGCTGTGAGCAACGTCTGAAAATGGCGTTAGAGATTTTCTCTAGAAGAGCTTTAGAAGGGCGTGGTCTGGCTTATGCCTTGATAGCCGAACCGGTAGACTCAAAGGTTCAGCAAGAGCGCTTAAAATATCGACGAGCCTATGCCGAGATATTTGAGGCCTTGGTGACAGAGGGAGTCGAAAAAAATGAGTTTGCACCCCAGAATGCGTTGATATCTGCTGGTGCGATGGTTGGTGCATTGGCAGAAACATTACTTGGCTCTATCGCCAGTGCCCAACAAACGCCTGGCGAATTCAAGCCCGAAGAATGGATTGAAGAAATATTGAGCTTTTGCCTTTCAGGTGTTCGTCGCGCCTAAGCGCTTTTGAGCCTGAAAGGTTTGAACATTTAAGAGATGAGCCTCAGCTTCTAGCGCCTACGACGTAGGCTTTCTTTTTCCTTCGTACGCTGGTCAAGTCTGGCCATAATTTCTGCCATTTCTTTTGCTTCTGCAGCCGCTTTGGCAGCCTGTGCAGCTTCGCGTTCCATTTTCTCTTTGGCGATGGCTTCTTTAATTCGCTTTTCCTTGGCAGCTGAGCCAACACGTCCTTCTGGTAGTTTGTCTTTAGCTGGGCTGGTTTTAGCTTTGTTGGTCTTTAATCTGGTATTGCTAGTTTTGCTTGCAGTGGATGTTTTGGTTTTCGGCGCACTCGTTTTAGTGCTGCTACCTGCGCGGTTTTGCCGACGCTTCATCTCGATATTCATCATGACCGCTTTCATATCGTCAAAGTCTTTGGTTGAATCAGACTTTCGCAATTCGACGACTTCTGCTTTCTTTTCTTCTTTCTTGACTGTTTCTGCTTGGGCAGCAAGATAAGCTTTTACATCGATGCTGGTGACAGGGCCGTGTTCTTTTTTTGTGCTACGATTTTGGCTAATGCTGCTCTTGTCTTCAGGCGTATTGCTGGCGGCCTTAGCCGCGGGGCTTTGTTTATGGATTGATGTTACCTTACTCGTCGCCTTTGCTTCTTGTATTGCTTTGGGCTCGCTATGTACTTCTTGATTAACCTTATTTACCGTGGGGGCAGGTGCACGTCCGGTTTTGATAAGCTTGCCATTGAACTCGTCGCAGGCATCGCGAACCAGCTCTCGGGATTCAGCAGGGGAGTCAGCATAAGCCCAGGTTTCTACTGTAAAGTTATCAACACCGAATTCACGTACAGTGTCTAAGAACTCACCTGAACCACCTTCTTCTGCCTGAACGATCAGTCTGGCCCAATGTTCTTCCATACTATCTCTTGCACTGCCGACATAAACTTCGTTGTTGACTCTATTGGTGGCAGTAAAAACGATCATATAAGCGATACCTCTGTTATATAAATGTAGTAAGAAAATGGATCAATATAGAAAATGATGGAGGCGCGGAATTATAATGAAGAAAGAATTTTTCGGTAGAATTGACAAGGAAGTTTTTACATAATTTAGCAGATTTTTTTGCAAGTAATTGCTTGCAAATTTTGAGAGCCCTAGATTAGGGCTCTTAAGGTCTATAGGCTGATACCGATATTACTAATGCCTTCATCTTGAGCAAGCTCTCGAATGGCAAGAATCAGTTCTTCTCCAGGGTGGCTTGCAGATCTTAGTAGCTCGCTCAGTTCGGCTTGAAATGAAAACTCGCGTTCAATGAGCGGATGTGAATCGAATAACTTTATTAGCTGGTTTTCGCTCAGTGAGTCGCCTTCGGAAAACTCTATAAACTGAGTGATGGTTTCCAAGGACAGTTGGCTAACGCTCAATGCACGTGGTTTTTCATCGTTGATCCCAGCCAATAGAGCCTGTTCTAGAATGCTTAGGCAATCGTGAGTTGGCAGGGCACCATAATGTTCGCTCTGTTCGGTATCAGGCATGTTCGCCTGGGTCAGATCGAGGAGCTCTACAATACCTTCTTCGTCTTGCTCAATTATGAGCATGTTCCAGGCGCTGTCGATGTCTGCAAGCTTGAGTGGAGAGTCTGAAGGGCTGTCAGACTCGATACTGTCAAGATATAGGAGGGCGTTGGGAAGGGCGCGTTCCGCTATTGCAAGCATAAATGCCCGTTCACGCCAGCCTCTAAGAGAGTTGAGAGATTTTTGAAACTTCAATCGGTTCATTGTGCCTAGCCTGCAGGTAGTTGGTATAAGCTTACGAGTATGTCGCTGCTCTATGTAAAGTGTTTATTAGCGTTTGGGTGCACTGAGAAAGAGACTCACCAGCCACAACAACGCCGTCTTCATGGCCGTCCATGCAAAAGAGAATAGACTTCTCAGATAGTAATAATTGAGCGGATAGTTGGCGCACTGATTCTGCCATCTCTGGCGTGCCATAAGGTATTTCTTTGGGGGTGGAAGCTAGCTTGAGCGCTGAACGTTGCTTCCATATTTCTGTGGAGTGAACGTGCACCACAGCTTTTATTCGGGCACTAAGCTTATAGATGACGCCATGCGTCATACTTTCCGATGAGGGCTTTGTTTCACCTTCTGCATGTATTGTATTTGTCTCAGGGTGGCTTTGGTTTACGAGGCATATATCCCGAGGGAATAGCGTTGGAAGGTGGCCTGTTTGAGTGCCGCTGATCCAGAAAGAAGGAGGCGCTTCAATGCTAGAGTCTGACTGGCAACGCAGTGATAGGTTGCCAAAGCCATAGCCTTCATAGCGATTATCATCCTGGCCGATTAACCCGTGAGCCATCATTTGTTGGCGGCATTGGTTCAGTTCAGCCAAACTGGTATCGTCAATCGAGATGCTTCGATGCTCGAATACCAGCTGATATTTGATAACGCCTTCTTGCTCCACTTGTGTTCTCTCAGACTTGAAGAGGCAGTTAAACTAAGTTTTCGGCAGCGTTACGCCAGTCTGGCCCTGGTATTTTCCACCACGATCTTTATAACTTGTTTCACATACTTCGTCAGATTCGAAGAACAGCATCTGTGCAACACCTTCGTTAGCATAAATTTTTGCTGGCAAATTGGTGGTGTTAGAGAACTCAAGTGTGACGTGACCTTCCCATTCGGGTTCTAATGGGGTGACGTTAACGATAATGCCGCAGCGTGCATAAGTAGATTTGCCCAAACAAACAGTGAGGACGCTACGAGGAATTCTGAAGTACTCAACAGTTCGAGCCAAAGCAAAGGAGTTTGGTGGGATGATACAAACATCGCTATCAATATCGACGAAGCTGTTTTCATCAAACTGTTTAGGGTCTACGGTTGCTGAGTGGACGTTTGTGAAGATCTTGAATTCACTGCTGCAGCGAACATCGTAGCCATAACTGGATGTTCCATAAGAGATAATTCGGCCATTTTCACCGGTTCGAACCTGCCCTGGTTCGAATGGCTCAATCATGCCTTGCTCTTGTGCCATTCTACGTATCCACTTGTCAGACTTTATTGCCATGTTTCGCTGTTCCAAATAAAAAGTTTAGAAGCTGTCAAAGTAATGCTTCCGTAAAGCTGGCTATAATACCTTTGCTTAAGATATAAGCAAAGTATCTACTTACAACGATGGCTTAACTTTTCGAGCAGACTTAATAGGTTTGTTGAAAATATGGTCTAAGCTTGTATCACGCTGTATGTAAAGTGTAGATAGATTGATTCTTCGAATTCACCTAGAGGTAGGACACGGTTTTGGGCCTTTCCGCACTAGAAAAGTTGAAGCATGGTTTAAGGTTTAAGAAACTGGGCCACCGCTTGACCTTTTATTTTGTATCACTCGGTATCTTTTTTACCGTGGTGACGGTATCGGTATTGCTGGTAAAACAATATCAAGATGGAAGGCTTTCTGTTTACGAAGAAGCGAATGATACCATCAAAGCCGTTAATCAGCAGTTAGCTAGAAGCTTATGGAACGTCGATCAGGATAGCACTCATATCTTGCTGGAAGGCGTCTATCGTATGCCTTCAATTCAGGGTGTTAGAATTGTAGAAGCCTTGGGCAATGAATATCAGTACGGGGATATTGAATTGCCAGTAAGTTTGTCGAGCCCTTTGGTCTTTAACGGCCAGAATATGGGTAAGATTGAAGTTGATGTGAAAGATGAGTTGATTACCGAGTCTGTATTAGACCAGATGATCGTGATCCTTATTAGTTCCACTTTGATGATCGGTTTGATTAGTTTTGTTTTCAGTACGATTGTTAAAAATGCAGTGACGCGCCACCTTTCCAAAATTAGCCGTGAAACCGTTCAGCCGGCTCAGCTAACAAGTAAAACCTATAAGCCCATTGTGCTGAATCGCCCCGAATACAGTGATGAAATTGCTGACTTGGTTGAAGCTTTGAACCGGGGACGAAAGCAGGTTGCCGAGTTTGCTTTGGCAAAAGAGTCCTATGAAGACCAGTTAGAGCATCAGGCAAATTTCGACATGCTGACAAATTTGCCTAACCGTCGCCATATTGAATATCACCTGAAAAATGAAATGCTTAACCAGCAGGAAAACGCCGAATACTCGAAGCTGGCAATCTTTTTTATTGACCTGGATGGTTTTAAAGAGGTGAATGACAGCCTGGGGCATAGTACAGGCGATAAGATTCTGCTGGATAGTGCTTCCCGCTTGAAGAAGTTGATCACTCGCTACGGAGGTTATGTGGCCCGTTTTGGTGGCGATGAGTTCATCGCTTGCTTTCAGTGCAACACTCGCGCAGATGCTGAGGATGTTGCTGATAAAACGATATTGGCCTTTAAAGAAAACTTTGTCTTAAGTGACTCGCAGCTTCAATTAGGTTGTAGTATCGGGGTCGTGCTTTACCCTGAAGATGGCGAGAATACTGAAGATTTGATTCGTCGTGCAGATACCGCGATGTATAAAGCCAAAGAAGCAGGCCGTAATACCTTTGCATTCTTTGACGAGTCAATGATGTATAACATCGTGTTGCACAATACGATTAAGAGTAAATTGAAAGATGCGATCGTTAATAATCAACTAGAGCTCTATTTTCAGCCTTTGATTGATTTGCGCGATATGAGTATTACCGGTTTCGAAGCCTTATTACGCTGGGAAGATGAAGACCTGGGTAAGGTTAGGCCGGACTTGTTTATTCCGGTTGCCGAAAAAACCGGTCAGATATTTGATATCGACATCTGGGTATTTGAACATGCCATTGCGCAGGTTAAAGAGTGGCGCAGTGATTTCAATGAAGAATTTATCGTTGCTATCAACTTTAGCCCAACTAACTTTCACCATCGCGAGTTATCTGACTGGACGCATAATCACCAGGTATTTTTGCAAACCTTGGATTGGGTGGAGCTGGAAGTAACAGAACGTTTGATGTTGGACGACGACCCTGTTGTGATGAAGGGTATTAAGCAGCTACTTAAGTCAGGGCTTAAATTCAGTATTGATGACTTTGGTACAGGTTATTCGTCTCTTGGTTATATCAAAAAATTCAGCCATATCCTGTCAAAGATTAAAATTGACCGTATGTTTGTCAATGAGTTAATTAACAACAGCTCTGATCAAGCACTGGTCAAGAGTATCATTACCTTAGCTGATAGCTTATCTATCGAGGTCTTGGCTGAAGGTATCGAGTCTAAGAAGCAGGAAGAGTCATTAATCGGGCTTGGTTGTGATTATGCTCAAGGCTTTTTCTATTCTAAGCCAATCCCAGCACCCGAAATCCCGGCCTTCATTCGAAAGTGGCAACAGACACCGCATATTGTCAGCTCAAGCTCTTAGAAAGAAAAAAGCTTCGGGTACCTAAACAGGTTTTTGTCATCAATTAGCTTGATATGACATACTCTCGTTTTTCTTGGCGAAGCAAAATTGATCTTAAGGCAGGTGGCGCGATGAAAGGGGTTTTCCTTGATGTAGCAAGTATGGGAGATGGTCTGGACCTGAGTGATATCGAGTCTTCATTTAGCCAATATCAATCTTATGATACGACGGAATCAGCGAATGTCTGTGAACGAATAAAAGGCTTTGAGGTGGTCGTTGTCAATAAAGTGCTATTGGGGAAGAAAGAAATAACAAGTAACCCCAGCCTAAAGCTGATAGCCGTTACGGCGACAGGGACGAACAATATTGACTTGCAAGCGGCTAAAGAGGCCGGTGTTAGGGTCTGTAATGTCACACAGTATGGGCGCCCGGCTATTGTTCAGCATACCTTTTCTTTGTTGCTGGCACTAACAAACCGTTTATTGGATTACGCTAAAGATGTTCAAGATGGACGCTGGTGTACAAGTCCGATTTTTTGTTTGATGGACTACCCTATTGTTGAACTGGAAGGCAAGACGCTTGGCCTGCTCGGTTATGGTGACCTTGGACAGGGTGTTGCAAAAATGGCCGAAGGCTTTGGCATGAAGGTTATACTGGCAGCTCGTTCCGGTCAAAGCTTGGAAAGTGTTGATGGCTATCCTCGCTTGGCTTTGGAAGAGCTATTGCCGCAAGTTGATGTCTTATCTATTCATTGCCTGCTGAGTGATGAAACTACAAATCTAATCGATGCCAATGCCCTGTCTAAAATGAAGCCTTCGGCCTATTTATTAAATCTTGCTCGAGGTGGCATTGTGGATGAAAACGCTTTGGCCGAGGCATTGAAAGAACGCCGCTTGGCCGGCGCAGCAACAGATGTCTTATCCGTTGAACCGCCTAAGGGTGGAAATGTACTACTGGATAGAGAAATTCCAAACTTAATTGTTACCCCTCATTGTGCTTGGGCGAGTAAAGAGGCGCGTCAGCGCTTGTTGGACAAAGCTGCCGCAAATATTAGAAGATTTGCCGAGGGAGAACCCCAGGCTTACATTGTTTAGTTAATTTGAATCAAGAGGGCGCGACTTTAACGATGAGCACAGTATGGCTACAAAAAGAACTTGAGCTTCAAGCCCGCTCCCGCGGTTTTCATCTGATCACTCGGGAAATTGAGCAAGCCTTACCTGAGCTCAATACGATTTCAATAGGTCTAGCGAACCTGTTTATTCAACATACCTCAGCATCACTCACATTAAATGAAAATGCAGACCCGGATGTCCGCAGTGATATGGAAAAGCACTTTAATAAGTTTGTGCCGGAAAATGCACCCTATTATGATCATATACTCGAGGGTTCTGACGATATGCCCGCTCATATCAAAGCCTCGCTGCTAGGCTGCTCTTTAACTATTCCGATTAACTCGGGAAGGTTCTCGATGGGTGCGTGGCAAGGGATTTATCTTGGGGAGCATAGAAATCAAGCTGGTTCACGTAAGTTAGTAGTCACTATGCAGGGTCAGACTTAACTATGGTTAAAAAATAGACTACTTATTCTGTCCAACTTCAGCTAACATGTGTGCACTTAAATTTGAGGCGCAAGTTGTGATTATGAGCAAAGTGGTGGACAAAACGGGCGATCAGCCAGTTGATAATAAGCGGGTGGAAACCCTGGAACATAGTTTAGACGAGTTGCTAAATACCTTAACTCACGGGCTAGGTGTGCTATTAAGCATTGCGGGTTTATTTGTCTTGTTAATCGCTGCAATTCCAATGGATGATGTATGGAGAGTCGCCAGTTTTAGTATATTTGGCTTGAGTCTAACGGCTTTATACTTAGCTTCGACGCTTTATCATGCCGAGCGATGCCCGGTTAAAAAAGATAAGCTGAAGATGTTCGATCACTGTGCTATTTACCTCCTGATTGCAGGTTCTTATACACCCTACCTCATGGTGAGTATGAGAGAAGTCGGTGGTTGGGGCTTATTAGCCCTTGTTTGGGGCATTGCATTTTTCGGTATCTTCTTGAAAATACGTTTCAAGCATCGGTTTTCACTTTTGCGCGTCGCGAGCTATCTGCTTATGGGTTGGTTGGTGATTCTAAGTGCTGAGGATTTGCTCGCATCAGTACCGGAAGGAGGAGTGTTTTTACTCGCTTTGGGCGGAATAATCTATACTCTTGGTGTTGTCTTCTATTTGGTCGAACGAATTCCCTATAACCATGCAATCTGGCATCTGTTTGTACTGGGGGGCAGTATTTGTCATTTCTTCAGTGTTTATTACTACGTTTTGCCACCTCAGGTCGCTGTATAATTAAACTTCGGGCTGGTCAGAGATAACTTTTATTAGACTGTCGTCACGGTTTTGTTGCTGCCATTGATCAAAGTAGATTAAGTCCTCCAATGGCAGACGTTCTCGCCACCCCTTGCTTTCGAGTTCGGGCTTCACTTTAAATTCAGAGACATAGCCCATACATAGGTAGGCGACAGGTACGACATGTTCGGGAATGCCTAAAATTGCTTTTACTCTGTCCTGATCAAAGATACTAACCCAGCCAATACCTACATTCTCAGCGCGTGCTGCCAGCCATAAGTTCTGAACGGCACAGACGGTGCTGTTTAAGTCCATGCTTTTTATATGTGTGCGGCCTAGCACAACAGGGCCGCCGCGTTGACGGTCACAGGTGACGACAAGGTTAAGCGGTGAGTCTAAAATTCCTTCGAGCTTCAGAGACTGATACAGGGGCTTCTTGTTGTCCGGAAACATTTCCATTGCTTCGTTATTGGCATCAGTAAAAGCCTCTTGTACTTGTTGTCGAACTGTTTTTGAGCGAACTAACATAAAGTTCCAGGGCTGCATAAAGCCAACCGAGGGCGCATGATGTGCGGCTTTCAATATGCGGGCCAAGACCTCATCCGGAATCGGGTCGGGCTTGAATTCTCCTCTGACATCACGTCGATTAAAAATGGTTTTATAGAGCGCTTCGCGTTCATCGTGCGTAAAGTTTACAGTCTGGTCTTCGGCGGACATTGAAAAAATACTCTATTTGTTACGCTCAGAAATTGACCTTCGAGGCCTGGTTTTTATAAACGAATCAAAGGCATTTTTGCTGGCAACTTGGGCAACACACTGCCGGATTCGTTCAATGCTCGTTTTATCCAAATGATCAACAAGGCCGACTCGTAGCATGGCAAAATCGTTGTTCACAGATATAAGGCGCAAGAGAATACCTGCTTTTGCGAAGAACTCATAGAGTTCGCTGAGATAAGATGGGCTACCTTGGAAGCTAATAAACAGGCCTCTATCAGCTAATAGTTTGAGCGCTTTGTTGTGAACCAAGGGCGCAAATAAGCTTTGGATTTCTTGGGCGCTCTTTTGGATGCGCTTTCGGCTGGCATGTTGCCAGTATCGATCGGGCAGGGCCTTGCTTAATATGTGCATAGCTGGGCCGTTGAGTGGCCAAGGGTTGCTCGGAAACTGTATGCGAGAGAGACTTTTAGGTGAGCCAAATATGAAGCCGGCCCGAATACCGCCTAAGCCGAAGAATTTGCCGCAAGATCTCAGTACTAAAATGTTATCGGGCAGGGGTGGGCGTGAGAGTAGGCTGGCTTTAGGTGTTAGATCGATAAATGCTTCGTCCACGATCAGCATTGCGTCAGTTCCGAGCATGGCAGCCCAGGAGAACAGGCTCTCTAGAGGAATCATGAGCCCGCTTGGATTATTCGGGTTGATAATAAGTAAATGCTGTTGTGAGTTAGCTTCAATCAGCCGCTCAATCATGGCGTCAGCTTTGGATAAGATGCAGGCATCGTAAAAACTAATCTCAGCGCCTTTGTTTGTCCACGCACACTGATGCTCTTGGTAACCCAGGGACGGCAAGATCACAGGAAGATCTGCTAATAGCAAAGGCAGTTGTTGAATAATCTCTTGAGTACCAGCAAGTGAGCGGTAGGCATGCGGGCCATAATAGCCTTCGACTGTTTTCCTGAATTCCGGGCTAGGGTAAGGCAATCTAGAGAATACGGTTGCCGGAATGTCATCGCAAGGATAAGTGATCGGGTTAAGGCCGGTTGACAGATCCACCCAATCTGATTCGGGAATGTTATAGCGAATCGAGGCGCTGACTAAGTCGCCACCATGGACAATATGTGTTTGTTGCGTTGTCATCCTGGGGGCCTAATAGAAACGAATCAGAAAGAAGTAGCCTTCAAGAAAAATAAGTGCAGCACACCAAAGAATTAGACTGCGTTTAATCAGCTTGAGCGCTTCTTGAATGCTTTGCGCACAAGCCGCTTGACCATGTTTAGGGCCAAGCGTAGATCGCTGTTCAAGTGTTTCGTCATAGCAGGCGCTACCGCCTAGTTTTAATTCAAGTGCACCAGCTCCAGCAGCCATGACTGGGCCTGCATTGGGGCTCTTCCATAATTTACCTTGTGTTTTCCAGCATTGAAAAGCGCTGCGTGTTTGCCCGCATAGCGCATAACTAAGTGCAGTCAGTCGAGCCGGAAGGTAGTTCATTACATCATCAAGGCGAGCAGCAGCCCACCCGAAGTCCTTGTAGCGAGTGTTCTTATAGCCCCACATAGCATCGAGAGTATTCACCAGGCGGAAAAGAACAACGCCCGGTATGCCGCCAACAATAAACCAGAAAATAGTGCTAAAGATTGCGTCAGCACCATTTTCGAGTACAGACTCTGTACTGGCGCTTGCGACGTCTTCGGGCGTTAAATGCTTGGTGTCACGACTAACAATTCGAGCGACTTTCTTCCGAGCTTCACCTAGATGCCTTTTGGTTAAAGGTTCAATAATCGCTTCAGCATGTTCTTTGAGGCTTTGCCAACCTAGCGCTGTATATAAGACGAACGAGGCAAAGGCGACGTGAGCGATCGGTTCGCTGAGTGTAAGTAACTCCAAATAGAAAGCGAGTAGAACGGTAGGCACTAATAGGAATGTCAGTGCAATGATGCCTTTAAGCCGTTTGCCGGACCCGCTATTTAACTTGTGCTCAAGGTCGGTGGCGAGATTGCCAAAGCCAACGAGAGGATGAAAGTGCTTGGCTTCGCCAAAGACCTTATCGAGGAACAAGGCCAATAAGAGGCAAATTGAAAAGTACATGTGTTATTTCCTTGTTATATTTATTGGCAGGCAACGAGAACTAGCAGGGTGATGCATTCGAGTATCTCGATCATGGCGCCGGCTGTATCACCTGTGCACCCTTTAAGCCGCTTCATCATGCGAGAGCGCAAGTAGTAGAAACTTAAGCAGCTTACGAATAGCAGGGGGATGATGACTGCCCAGCCTAGAAAGTAGCAGGAAGCGAGCATGAGGATGATAGAACCAAGCCAAACTTGGTGATCTTGCTTGTGCTCGGCAATTGCACTTCCTAAACCGCTTTTTCGTGCATAGGGTGTGGTAACAAATAGCAGGCTGGCGCTGATGCGAGCAAATACCAGGGGCCAGATAAGCAGCCAAATATCCTGATTGATGATTAGCTCAATAGTTAAGAGCTTCAAAAGCATTAATAAAACAGTCGCTGCAATAGCAATTGGGCCAGATGTTGGATCTTTCAGAAGTCGCAGAGTTCTTTCTTTTGAGCCAAGCCCACCCATCCAGGCATCAGCACTGTCGGCAAAACCGTCGAGATGTAGAGCGCCGGTAAGCACTACCCATAGCGTTAAGATTAGAGCCGCACTTAGAAGTGTTGGAAAAACAAAGCTCAAAAGTAATGATGCTGAGCACAAGATTATACCCAGCAATAGACCAACAAGTGGATACCAGCTGAGTGATGCGCCTATCTCTTTCTCAGTCGGAGCAGATTGCTGGCCAACAGGGATTGCACTCAAGAATTGAAGGGCAATGATCGCCGCTTTAATTTGATTAGCAGCGGGTGTTTCTCGTTGGCTCACAAAAAATGCTCCGTGTGTAGCAGGCGATTATGGCAGCTCAAATTACTGACTGACGCCAGCCTGATCAAAGGTTGCCATTTGGGCATGAAGCAGACAGGCAGACTGTAAGAGGGGCGCAGCGACGGCGGCACCACTAGCTTCGCCCAGCCGCATACCTAGACTCAGCAAGGGTTCGGCTTCAAGTGTTTGCAATAGGTGTTTATGACCGGCTTCTTCTGAACAGTGAGAGAAAAACAACCAGGGACGAATAGAGGGGTTAATTCGCGTTGCTACTAAGGCTGCTGCCGAGCTGATAAAACCGTCTACCAAAACGCTAATACCCAGTTGAGCGCAGCGAATATAGGCGCCAACCAGTCCGGCAATTTCAAAGCCGCCAAGCTTGGCCAATAGTTCGCTTGCTGTCGTATCACTGGTTTTGTGAAGGTCTAAGCCTTGTTGTACAGCCTTGAGCTTTCGCTGGATACCTTCGTCATCAATACCCGTTCCTCTTCCGATGAGCTGCTCCACAGGTAAGTCAGTCAAGCCTGCTGTTAAAGCGGAAGCGCTGGTGGTATTACCTATGCCCATCTCACCACCAATAAACAGCTCGATACCCAACTCTTTTGCTTGTGATGCTGATTGAGCCCCGGCTTCTAGTGCTTGGCTTAGTTGTTCCTCGCTCATCGCGCTTTGCTGGCAGAAGTTCGCGGTGCCGGCAGTAATACGCTGGTCAGTCACGCTATCTAAGGGAGCGAGTTCATTGACTGTGCCTAGGTTAATTACGCCGAAATCAGCATTCAATTGGCGAGCTAATACGGTAATCGCGGCACCGCCAGCGGCAAAGTTTTTTACCATCTCACCTGTCACGATTTGAGGGAAGGCCGAAACACCTTCATCAACAACACCGTGGTCTGCAGCAAAAATACGGATCATGATCTTGTCTATAGTGGGTACTTCCTTGCCTTGTAAGCCAGCAAATTTGATTGCTAGCGATTCCAGCTGGCCTAATGAACCGGGTGGCTTGGTTAGTTGCCCCTGACGAGTACTTGCCGCTGTTTGGGCTTCCAGATTAATTGCTTGAGCAGCGTCATTAAGCCATTGCATAGGAGGTATCCTGATATAAAATTAAGTGTCTATTGTCTTAGTTGCTGTTTCTTGGTGATTAGCCCCGGCTAACAACAATATTCGGGAAGGCTCGTTTTGGGTCGAGTGCTTTCTGCGAAATTGCTGCCGAAACCTTGCGCGCTATATCCCTATATAAGTGAGACACTTCGCTATCAGGCTCTGCCACAACGGTTGGTTGGCCTGCATCGGTTTGTTCACGAATGGTTTTGTGTAAGGGCATCTCCCCAAGTACTTCGGTCTGATAAGTCTGTGCGATACGTGCACCGCCACCTTCACCAAACAAGGGTTCATGGTGGCCGCATTCACTACAAATGTGAGTGCTCATGTTCTCGATTACGCCGAGTACATCAATGTCTACTTTGCGGAACATCTCGATGCCTTTTTTGCAGTCAAGCAAGGCAATATCTTGAGGTGTGGTGACAATAACGGAGCCGGTTACAGGGATTTTCTGCGCCAAGGTGAGTTGGATGTCACCCGTGCCTGGTGGCATATCGATAATCAGGTAGTCCAGGTTGTTCCATAGGCTTTGCGTGGCTAGTTGCATCAAAGCACCGCTAACTTTGGGGCCGCGCCAAACCATGGGGGTGTTATTATCTACAAGAAAGGCCATCGACATTGCCTGTATGCCATGAGCCTCGATAGGCACAAAGAACTTTTCTTCTTCAGTTTCAGGGCGTTGGCCTTCTGGAATGCCCAGCATCATACCTACGCTTGGGCCGTAAATATCAGCATCAAGAATACCAACAGTTGCGCCCTCTTGAGCGAGTGCCAGTGCCAGGTTAACTGAACTGGTGCTTTTACCAACACCACCTTTGCCAGACGCTACCACAATGACGTTTTTGACGCGTTCGAAAGCAGGAACCTGGCCTTGCGCTTTATGCGCCTTTATTTTGAAAGAGACAGATATATCGACACTTTCGACGCCATCAACAAACTCCAGGTTGCTCGTAAGTATCTGCTGCATTGCGCCTAAAGTACCTTTGCAGGCGTAAGGCATTTCAATATCGAGCTTTACTTGCTTATTGTCGTAAGTAAGGGACTTGATGGCCTCCAAGGAAAACAAATCTTTGTTTAGATAAGGGTCATTAAAGCCTTTAATCGCATCTTCTAGCTCGCGCTGATTAACTGATGACATGTTGCTACCATTGCTAAGGTTCTTGAAAGAAAGGCGCATTATAAAGAATAAATAGCACGAAAGGGCAGGGCTAATTTCTGTCTCTTGAGGATATAATCTTAAGCGTCCTGGTTTGGAAACAAACTTTACCACGATATCAGGATGAAAAATGTCCAATAGATAGGTATGATAGCGCGGTTTTTACTCCCGAATTGTTTTGATTGTCCAGTGAGTTCTTATTTCCAACTTACGTGGGCAATTGTTTATCTACAAGAGAAGAGAATTCAGTGCGAAAAATTCTGGTAACCAGTGCCCTTCCTTACGCTAACGGCCCGATTCACCTGGGTCATTTGTTGGAATATATTCAGACCGATATCTGGACTCGTTTCCAGAAATCACGTGGTGAGCAATGTACCTATGTTTGTGCAGATGATGCACACGGTACAGCCATTATGCTGCGTGCCGAGAAGGAAGGCATCACGCCAGAGCAGCTGATAGATAAAACAAAAGCGGAGCATCAGCAGGACTTTGCTGATTTCCAGATTCATTTTGATAACTATCACTCCACCCACTCCGAAGAAAATAAAGCTCTTTCTTCTTCTATCTACGAGGCGTGTGCCGCTAACGGCAAGATTGCCACGCGTAGCATTACCCAGGCTTTTGACCCTGAGAAGAATCTATTTCTCGCTGATCGCTACGTAAAAGGTACTTGCCCTAAATGTAAGGCAGAAGATCAGTACGGTGATAACTGCGAAGTCTGTGCAGCGACCTATATGCCGATGGAGCTGATTGACCCTAAGTCAGTAATCTCCGGTGCGACACCGATTGAAAAAGAATCTGAACACTTCTTTTTCAAATTACCTGATTTTTCGGACTTCCTTAAAGAGTGGACGCGTAGTGGTGCCTTACAGCCACAAATTGCTAACAAGCTAGCGGAGTGGTTGGATTCAGGTCTGCAAGAATGGGATATCAGCCGCGATGCGCCTTACTTCGGTTTCGAGATTCCAAATCAGCCAGGTAAATTCTTCTACGTATGGCTGGATGCGCCGATCGGTTATATGGCGAGTTTCAAAAATTTGTGTGATAAGACAGAGGGTTTGGACTTCGACGAATATTGGAAGGCAGGTTCAGATACCGAGCTTTATCATTTTATCGGTAAAGATATCGTTAATTTCCATGCTTTATTTTGGCCAGCAATGCTGAGCTGCGCGGGTTATCGTACACCGAATGCGGTGCATGCTCATGGCTTCGTTACCGTAAATGGTAAGAAGATGTCCAAGTCACGAGGCACATTTATTAAAGCGCGTACTTATTTAGAGCACCTAAACCCTGAATACCTGCGTTATTACTTTGCGGCCAAATTGACTAATGCGGTCGATGATCTGGACTTGAATCTGGAAGATTTTGCGCAACGTGTTAATTCTGACTTGGTCGGTAAGGTTGTGAATATTGCCAGCCGTTGTGCCGGTTTTATTACTAAGCGTTTTGATGGCAAGTTAGCAGCGAGTTGTGAAGAAACCGAGCTGCTTCAGAAGTTTATCTATGCAGGTGACGAGATTGCAGCTTTCTACGAAGGTCGAGAGTTTGGTAAGGCGATTCGTAAGATTATGGAGCTTGCTGACCTGGCAAATCAGTATATCGATGAAAAGGCACCTTGGGTGATTGCCAAGGAAGAAGGCAAAGAAGCTGAGCTACAGCAAATTTGCTCCAATGGTATCAATATGTTCCGCCAGCTGATGACCTATTTAGCGCCAGTGCTACCGGGTATGACTGAAAAGGCGCAAGGCTTCTTAAACATTGAATTGAACTGGGATGCGCGTACCGAGCTATTGTTAGATCATCAAATCAACAAGTTTAAGCCGATGATGACGCGTGTCGAAATGGATAAGGTCAATAAGATGGTTGAAGCTTCTAAAGAAGCTGCGGCGGCAGAAATGCAGCTAGGAAAGAAAGAAGAGAAGCCAGTTGAAGAAAGTGATTTGCCTGGTGGTGAGGCAATTGCGCCAGAAATTGAGTTTGATGATTTTGCCAAAGTGGATTTACGCGTTGCATTGATTAAGAACGCAGAGCATGTTGAAGGGGCTAAAAAGCTACTGAAACTTACTTTGGATTTGGGAACAGAGCAAAAGCAAGTATTCTCTGGTATCAAGTCGGCTTATCAGCCAGAAGATTTGATTGGCAAGCTAACGGTTATGGTAGCGAACCTTAAACCTCGTAAGATGAAGTTTGGTATGTCGGAAGGCATGGTATTGGCTGCAGGCCCTGGTGGCAAAGATATCTGGTTGCTTGAGCCTCATTCCGGTGCACAGCCAGGCATGAGAATCATGTAGTTGGGTTTGTGGCACTAAAAAGGATAATAACGGGTCTCAATTTTAGAGAGAAATGAATGACTGAATATTTGCTAATTCTTGTCAGTACGATTCTGGTGAATAACTTTGTACTGGTTCAGTTTCTGGGGTTATGCCCGTTTATGGGGGTATCCAACAAGCTGGAAACAGCGATGGGGATGTCCTTGGCGACAACCTTCGTCCTGACTCTGTCTTCAGTATGCAGTTATTTGGCCTTTACCTACTTATTACAGCCGCTAGGTTTGGAGTACTTGCAGACCATTACCTTTATTTTGGTGATTGCTGTGGTCGTGCAGTTTACCGAGATGGTTGTTCGTAAAACCAGCCCCTTACTCTATCGAGTACTTGGGATCTTTCTGCCGCTGATTACCACTAACTGTGCAGTATTGGGTGTGGCGCTGTTAAACATTAAAAAGCAGAACGGCTTTGTTGAGTCGATTATGTATGGCTTTGGTGCCGCGCTTGGTTTTTCCTTAGTGCTCATCCTATTTTCAGCAATGCGAGAACGTATTGCTGTGGCTGATGTGCCAACGCCTTTTAAAGGTTCAGCTATTGGTATGATCACGGCGGGGCTGATGTCTCTCGCTTTTATGGGCTTTACTGGTTTGGTGAATATCTAGATGAGTATTGTTATTACCGCCATTGTCGCGCTATTAGCGCTAGCTGTTGTTTTTGGCGCATTACTGGGTTTTGCTTCCGTCAGGTTTAAAGTTGATGGCAACCCAATCGTTGATCAGATCGACGGTTTATTACCTCAGACTCAATGTGGCCAATGTGGTCACCCAGGTTGCCGACCTTATGCTGAGGGTATTGCTGCGGGCGAAGATATCAACAAATGTCCTCCCGGTGGCGAAGCGACTATTCAGGCCCTGGCCGATTTATTAGACGTTGAACCGATGGCCTTGGATGCTGAGCACGGTGAAGAAAAAGCCAAGCAGGTCGCAGTAATTCGTGAAGATGAGTGCATAGGCTGCACTAAGTGTATCCAGGCGTGTCCTATCGATGCGATTTTAGGGGCGGCTAAGCACATGCATACAGTTATTGAATCTGAATGTACTGGGTGTGATTTGTGTGTAGAGCCTTGCCCGGTAGATTGTATCGATATGGTGCCAGTAGATAAGGGGCTATCAGCATGGCATTGGGACTTACCCAAGCCTGTACATATTATTGCTACGGATAAGTCTCAGCCTGTGGAGGTGCAGTCTGTATGAGTGCCATGACACAGAACAATACACAGATCATTGCCACGAGTGGACGTTCCTTATCAGACTTTCATGGTGGTATTCACCCGGCGGAAATGAAGTCGCTATCGAGCGAGACAGCGATTACTGAGGCGGGCATTCCGCCACTACTTGTTTTACCTTTACAGCAACATATTGGTCAAGCCTCCAAGGTCTTGGTTGAAGTGGGTCAACAAGTAAAAAAAGGCCAGTTATTGGCTGAAGCAGACGGTTATATCAGTGTCGGCTTGCATGCACCCAGCTCAGGTGTGGTAGAAAGTATTGCTGAGCAAGTTGTGGCGCACCCTTCTGGTAATTCAGATTTATGTATTACCTTGAAGACAGACGGCCAGGACCAGTGGTGTGAATTGGATGCGAGTGAGGATTACTTATCTCTGGATGCTGACACAATAAGAGCGAAAGTTCGTGCTGCAGGGATTGCCGGAATGGGCGGAGCTGGTTTCCCAAGTGATGTGAAGCTTAACCCTCCAAAAGGTGCAGACATTTCTACGCTTATTCTGAATGCGGCAGAGTGTGAACCCTACATTACCTCAGACGACAGATTGATGCGTGAGCGGGCTGATCAACTTGTTGAAGGGCTTCGATTGCTGATCAAAGTGCTTCAGCCGAAAGAGTGTTTGATTGGTATTGAGGATAATAAACCTGAAGCGATTCGTTCTCTTCAGCAAGCTTTGGCGAGTATTGAAACCGGCAACTGCACCATTGAAGTTTGTGTTGTGCCAACCAAGTACCCCTCCGGTGGTGAAAAACAGCTGATAAAAATCCTTACCGGGAAGGAAGTGCCGAGTGCTAAGATTCCTGCGGATATTGGTGTGGTTTGTCACAACGTAGGTACAGTCGTTGCAATGTATCGTGCCGTGCGCTTTGGTGAGCCGCTTATTTCACGGATTACGACCTTAACCGGGCAGCAAATAGGCAAACGTGGCAATGTCGAAGTGCTTCTGGGGACGCCGATTAGTTGGCTATTGAGTCAGTATGATTACAAGCCGGCCAAATACGAACGCCTGATAATGGGTGGTCCGATGATGGGCTTCAATCTAGTAGATACTGATGTGCCCGTCGTGAAAACCACTAACTGTATTCTGGCTCCTGATCTAAAAGAAATGCCTTTGCCTGAGCCGGCTCAAGCCTGTATTCGTTGTGGCTTGTGTGCTGAAGCCTGCCCTGCAGAGCTTTTGCCTCAGCAGCTGTATTGGTTTGCGCGCGGGCAGGAATATGAAAAGGCAGAGCATCACAATTTGTTCGATTGTATTGAGTGTGGTGCTTGTTCCTTTGTTTGCCCAAGTTCGATTCCTCTTGTTCAGTATTATCGTCATGCTAAAGGTGAAATTAAGCAGCAGCGCGCTGATCAGTTGAAGTCGGATCAGGCGCGCGAGCGTTTTGAAGCACGTCAAGAGCGTCTCGATCGTGAAGCGGCTGAAAAAGCGGCGAAGCGTAAAGCCAGAGCCGAAGCCGCTGCGAAAGCGCAAGCAGAGAAAAAGGCTCAGGCTGCTGCGGCCCCAGAGAAAGCGCCAGAGATAGATGCCAAGAAAGCGGCGGTTGCGGAAGCTTTGGCTAGAGCGGAAGCAAAGAAAGCTAAGGAAGTTGCAGAAGCAATAGAGCAAAGCCCGGAAGAGTTAAAAACTGCCTGGGATAAGGCGCAATCGAAACTGGATAAGATGCTCGATGCACTTGAATCGGCAAAAGAAAATAATCCTGAGCAAGTAGAGAAATTAACCCGAGCTGTAGAAAAGAACCAAATGCGAGTTAACCAGGCTAAGCAAGCCTGGGAAAAAGCAAACTCAGAACCTGCGATGCAAAGTGAAGAAGCGGGTGAGGCTAAGGGCATAGATCAAGCTGCTGTAGATGAGTTGCAGCTAGCATTTGAGAAAGCCGAATCTAAGTTGGCAAAAATGCAAGATGCACTTGCAAATGCTCAGCCCGAGCAGGTAGAGAAACTAACCCGTGCTGTCGACAAGAACAAAGTGCGTGTTGAGCAAGCCAAACAGGCATTCGAGGAGGCACAACAGGCATTAGCTTCGACTCAGTCAGGCTCACAAGAAAGTGAAAAGGAAGAACTGCCTGATCTGGATGCTTTGAGTCTAGCTGTGGAAAAGGCGGAATCAAAGCTAATGAAGATGGAAGACGCTTTAGCAAATGCTCAACCAGAGCAAGTCGAGAAATTAACCCGTGCCGTTGATAAAAACAAGCAGCGGGTAAAAGTCGCTCAAGATGAACTGAATAGTGCGCGCGCTAAAGTAGGCGATGTGCAGAAATCACAAGAGAATGGTAACTAAGATGGCATTGTTGACGCTCACTTCACCGCATGCGAAAGGTTCTAATCGAACTGCAAACATGATGCGCTGGGTCATCGGCTTGACTATTCCCGGCCTGATTGCACAGACGATTTTTTTCGGCTGGGGCAACTTGCACAATGTTCTTTGGTGCAGCGTGGTGGCGATTGTTTGCGAAATCTTGATTCTGAAGATTCGTAAGCGCCCTGTTATGTTTTACCTTAACGACTACAGTGCGCTTGTAACAGCAGTGTTGCTGGGGATTGCTCTGCCTCCTTTTGCGCCTTGGTGGGTATCTTTGGTAGCGACAGCATTTGCTATTGTTTTTGCCAAGCACTTATACGGAGGAATGGGGTATAACCCCTTTAACCCGGCAATGGTGGGTTATGCTTTGGTGCTGGTATCTTTTCCTGTAGCGATGACGACCAATTGGGCAACACCGCAGACTTTATTGGACTCTCCAGCAACGCTGGGAGCAACGCTTGATGCAATATGGGGTGGTACCATAGCAGATGGTTATAGTGGGGCGACGCCTTTGGATGTCTATAAGCATGAAATTGCACACTCTACTGCGGATGTCGTTCTGCAAAATCCGGTATTTGGTGCCGGATTTTCCTTGGGTTGGGAATGGGTAAATCTGATGTTCCTGGCAGGTGGCCTGGTGTTACTTGTGAAAAAGATCATACCTTGGCAGACGCCTTTGGGAGTAATCCTTGGCTTGGCCTTGCCAGCGCTTGTCTTGGGCTATGATGCAGACCAGTTCGCACCGCTTAGCCTGCATAT
The DNA here is from genome assembly GCF_001635365.1 of Oleiphilus sp. HI0128. Classification (NCBI taxonomy): domain Bacteria; kingdom Pseudomonadati; phylum Pseudomonadota; class Gammaproteobacteria; order Oceanospirillales; family Oleiphilaceae; genus Oleiphilus; species Oleiphilus sp. HI0128. Next base: position 51,123 of record NZ_LWGG01000987.1, read on the forward strand.
GCTGTCTGGTGCGACCATGCTGGGAGCTTTCTTTATAGCAACGGATCCCGTTACCTCATGTACCACGACTCGTGGCCGTTTGATTTTTGGTATTGGTATCGGTTTACTGACCTATATTATTCGCGTTTATGGTGCATACCCTGATGCCTTTGCTTTCGCTGTGCTATTGATGAATTTTGCAGCACCCCTGATTGATGTTTATACGCAGCCAAGAACTTATGGCTATGAGTCGGCAAAACGCGGCGCCAAGCAGAAAGAGGAGGCTTAAGAGATGACTGATAAGCTTAATCCAACTGACGAACGAGAAGAGCTGGGCGAACCGCTTTCTGAAACGATAGACACCCTGGGCTTGTCGATACTTCGGTCTGCGTGGGGGCTGGGTTTGTTCGCAATTATTACTGCCGGTTTAATTGCCTTTACCCAACAGGGGACGAAAGAGAAAATTGCAGAGCAGGTGAAGCAAGCAAGGTCAAAGGCCTTATTGCAGATTGTGCCACTTTCTGAGTTCGATAATGAATTACTCGATGATGCCTTTACACTAGCTCCATCTGAAGCCTTGGGGACTATTGAACCAGTAGAGGCATTCATCGCTTTAAAAGATCAGCTTCCTACCCACCTAATATTGCCTGTTGTGGCGCCTGATGGATATACAGGCCCTATACGTTTGATTATGAGTATTGATATGTCGGGGGAGCTTAAGGGTGTGAGAGTGATAGAGCATAAAGAGACGCCGGGCTTAGGTGATAAAATCGACTTGAAGAAGTCTGATTGGGTTTTATCCTTCAACGGCAAGTCTTTGGCGAACTTGACTGAAACTCAGTGGCAAGTGAAGAAAGATGGTGGAGACTTTGATCAGTTAACAGGTGCAACCATTACACCTCGTGCGATAGTCAGTGCGGTGCATAAAGCGCTGATCTACTTTAGTGAGAACAAAGATCGGATTCTGGATCAGGCAATGAGTTCTAAGTCGGGAACTGATACTGCAGCAGGTGAGGCACAATAATGGCAGCAGCAGAAAATAGCGCAGATTTAATACCGGAACAAAGCGAAGGTGCGAAGCAAAGCTTTGTTAGCAGTGGCGAGTTCAACAAACTAGTTAAGAATGGCTTGTGGGACAATAACCCAGCCTTGGTTCAGCTACTGGGTTTGTGCCCTTTATTGGCTGTAACCGGCACAGTAGTTAATGCTTTAGGTTTGGGGTTGGCGACAACCTTGGTTTTGCTTGGGTCTAATGTATCGGTCTCGTTGATTCGAAACTATGTGAGAGATTCAGTCAGACTACCTGCTTTTGTGATGATTATTGCTTCGCTAGTGACTTGTGCTGAGTTATTGATGCAAGCCTTCACTTATGAATTGTATGAAATTCTTGGAATCTTTATCCCATTAATCGTGACTAACTGCGCAATCTTAGGTCGAGCCGATGCATATGCATGTAAGAACCCTGTATTGCCAGCCGCAACAGATGGTTTGATGATGGGAGTAGGCTTTACCGTGGTATTGGTATTGCTGGGCGCCATGCGTGAACTCATTGGTCAAGGAACCCTGTTTACCGGAATGAACCTGATCTTTGGTGATATGGCTCTGGCTTGGGAAATTCAGGTTTTCGAAGATTACCCTAACTTCCTGTTTGCTATTTTGCCTCCGGGAGCGTTTGTTGGAATGGGTTTAATCATTGCGCTGAAGAATATCATTGATCAACGTGCAGCGGCAGCAAAAGCGAAAACTGAAACAAAGAAAGAAAAGGGCAGTAAGCGGGTTCGTGTAACCGGCAAGATTGCTTAGCCTATAACGGGGAAGGTGCTTAGATAGTGCAGTTGACACGACACAGCATTTCAGCTGTATCGTGCGTACTCTATCAACTTAAGCGGTAAATCGCTTCAGGCCTTTCATTAGACCGTCAGTAATATTCGAAAACTCATCTTTTGCTTTCTTAACGACAAGCTCAGAAATTGCTGCAGTTTCTTGATGTTTGCTTTCTTCTTCAGCGCTTACTTGATAAGCAGGAAGACATTCTTGCATTGCTTTGGCAGCCTCAGAACGGGGCTTTAGTCCATACCATTCACAGATCTTCTCTACAGATAAACGGAAAGCTTGTTCCTCGCCGTGGACGGCTATGGAGATAGTGGTGCGTTTTATTTCATCTTCCCAAGGTACGTTAATACGCAGCTCAAAAACATCAGCCGGCGCACGCCCTTTTCGTTTAACGACAATGCGGCGTAAACCTCGGATCGTGCCTTTTTCGCGAATATGATATTCGGTAGAGAGTGCTTGCTGCAAACCGTAAGCTTTCTGGGCTTTGGCAAAGCGAGCGTCGATTTCCTGGGCTTTGGAATACGCAGCTTTGCGACTGCGTTTGATACGGACATACTCTTGGTGTTCTTTACCTCCCCATGCTCGAAAGACTCGGAAGTAAGATAATTCGCCGTACTGGTGATCATAAATTGCCATATACTGCCCCCTCCTTGTAGGGCTCGTCCTTTGTGAACGTATCTATTCGCTTCAACATCAATATTTTGCTGAATAGATCACATTTCGTTAGAGTTCGCACTCCGATAAAATCACAAGCACAATATATAACATTAATATGAAATTAGGGAGACACTTGTCATGAAATACAGCATTTATTTATCTGGTGAAATTCATAGTGATTGGCGTGAGCGGATTGTTGCGGGTTTAGCATCAAACGGCTTGGATGTAGACGTTTATTCTCCAGTTACCAATCATGAAGCCAGTGATGAGGTTGGTGTTCGTATTCTTGGAGAGGAAGATAACAACTTTTGGAAAGACCACAAAGCAGCAAAAATTAACGCCTTACGTACGATGACCCTGATTGAAAAATCTGACATTGTTGTGGTGCGTTTTGGTGAAAAATACAAGCAGTGGAATGCAGCATTCGACGCCGGTATTGCGATTGGTCAGGGTAAGCCGATTATTGTGATGCATGCGCCAGAACTGACGCATCCTTTGAAAGAAATTGACGGTGCAGCGATGGCGGTGACCGAAACGCCGGAACAAGTAGTTGAAATTTTGAAGTATATCAACCAATAGTCGGGCTAATCTCGCTACAAGGCGGCGTGTTTTACGTTATAATGCCGCTCTTTTGTTTCTCACTCTATAAGAATCTGGTGGTACGATCGTGTCTAACGAGACCCAAGCAAACGAAGTCGGTGCAGGTGCGCCTGACGTTAAAACTTTTCAGGGGCTGATTCTGGCCCTGCAAAACTTCTGGGCGAGTAAGGGCTGTGTAGTCCTGCAGCCGCTTGATATGGAAGTTGGAGCAGGTACTTTTCACCCGGCTACTTTCTTGCGCTCAATAGGGCCCGAGACCTGGAATGCCGCCTATGTTCAGCCAAGTCGACGACCTACAGATGGTCGCTATGGCGAGAACCCGAACCGTTTGCAGCATTACTATCAATTCCAGGTGGTGATGAAGCCTTCACCCCTGAATATTCAGGAACTCTATCTTGAATCATTAGCGGCGATGGGTATTGATACCACTGTCCACGATATTCGATTTGTAGAGGATAACTGGGAATCTCCTACACTAGGCGCCTGGGGTTTGGGTTGGGAAGTCTGGTTGAATGGTATGGAGGTAACTCAGTTCACCTACTTCCAACAGGTTGGCGGGCTCGAATGTTACCCGGTAACCGGTGAAATTACCTACGGTTTGGAACGTATCGCGATGTACCTTCAGGGTGTGGATAGCGTTTATGACTTAATCTGGGCGCATGGGCCAGATGGTGATGTGACCTATGGCGATGTTTTCCACCAGAACGAAGTGGAAATGTCGACTTACAACTTTGAGCACGCCAATACTGATGCGCTTTTTGCACAGTTTGATACCTGTGAAGCTGAAAGTCAGAAGATGATTGACCAGGGTTTGCCATTACCAGCGTATGAGTTGGTGCTTAAGGCTTCCCACACATTTAACATGCTGGATGCCCGCCATGCGATCTCGGTCACTGAACGTCAGCGCTATATACTGCGTGTTCGAGGCTTGGCACGATCCGTTGCCCAGGCATATTTTGATAGTCGTAAAGAATTAGGCTTCCCTCTGGCTCCTGAAGGGATTCGTGAAGAAGTCCTTGCCAGCTTAGAAAACGCTGGTTCAAAGTCGGACAAAGGAGGCAAGAAATAATGTCTACGCAAGATTTTCTCGTTGAAATCGGGACTGAAGAACTTCCACCGAAAGCACTGAAGAAGCTCTCGGACTCCTTTACCAGTGGTATCGAAGCAGGCTTAAAAGATGCGGCTTTGAACTATGCTGAGGTAAAGGCTTTCGCTAGCCCCAGACGTTTAGCTGTTCGAGTTAAAGGTTTGGACGTGCAGCAAGCTGATAAGTCAGTTGAAAAGAAAGGCCCGTCAAAGAAAGCCGCTTATGATGCTGAAGGGAATCCTTCTCGCGCCTTGACTGGTTTTACCGGCTCGTTAGGTATTAAGCCTGAAGACCTAGAAGAAATGGAAACGCCGAAAGGAACATGGTTAGTTTACCGCTCGCTAGAGAAAGGTCAGGAAACCAAATCTTTGTTGAATGACATTGTTGCCCAGTCATTGAACAAGTTGCCTATTCCTAAGCGTATGCGTTGGGGAGCTCAAAAGGTTGAGTTCGTTCGACCGCTGCAGTGGGTATTGATGATTTTCGGTGATGAGGTTGTAGAAGGCAGTATTCTGGATATTCCAGCTGGTCGAAAGACTCGCGGTCACCGCTTCCATAGTCAGGGTGAGATTGAAATTACTAAAGCAGATGACTACGAAGTTCTATTGTTAGAGCTAGGCAAAGTGATTGCAGATTATGATCAGCGTAAGGAAAAGGTTCGTCAGGGTGTGACGGCTGCTGCTGAAGGTATTGGTGGTGTGGCTGTGATTGATGAAGACTTGTTGGACGAAGTCGCGTCTCTAAATGAGTGGCCCGTACCTTTAGTCGGCCGCTTCGACGAGCGCTTTTTGGAGGTGCCGACAGAAGCACTGATTTCTTCGATGAAAGAGCATCAGAAGTATTTCCATGCTTTGGATAAGAATGGCGAGATGCTACCAAACTTCATCACGCTAGCGAATATCGAAAGTAAGGACCCTCAGCAGGTAATTCAGGGTAACGAGCGTGTTATTCGTCCTCGCCTGGCAGACGCGGCCTTCTTCTTTGAAACGGATAAGAAGTCCACTTTGGCCTCGCGTCGTGAGCAGTTAAAGAAAATTGTCTTCCAGAGTAAATTGGGAACGGTTTACGATAAAACTGAACGTGTATCAAAGCTAGCTGCGAAGATTGGCGCAGCAATTGGTGGCAATGCGTCCGATGCAGAGCGTGCAGGAGAGCTAGCTAAATCTGACCTGGTGACAGAAATGGTTCTAGAGTTCTCTGATTTACAGGGAACCATGGGTTATCATTATGCTGTGCACGATGGAGAATCTAAAGAAGTTGCTTTAGCGTTGAATGAGCAGTACATGCCTAAGTTTGCGGGCGACAGCTTGCCGACCACAAAAACGGGTTGTGCACTTTCTATTGCTGAGAAACTTGATTCACTGGTTGGTCTATTTGGTATCAATCAGCCTCCAACGGGTACTAAAGACCCATTTGCCTTGCGCCGTGCTTCTTTAGGTGTGCTTCGAATCATTGTTGAAGAGCAATTGGATCTTGATCTGGTTGACCTAATTAATTGGTCGCTAGAGCAATACGAAGGCTTGGAAAACAATAGTGTCCAAGAAGACTTATTGAACTACATGTTGGAACGTTTCCGTGCCTGGTATCAGGATGAAAATGTATCTGCTGAAGTCTTCTTAGCGGTTAACGCTCGTAGGCCTACACGTCCGGTCGACTTTGATCAGCGCATCAAAGCGGTTAGCAACTTTTTGGGCCTCGAAGCGGCTTCAGCCTTATCGGCAGCCAATAAGCGTGTTTCCAATATTCTGGCGAAGAATAAGGGCGAGTTGGCAGATCAGGTCGACCAGAGTAAGCTGATTGAGCAAGCTGAAAAGGATTTGGCAGCTCAGGTAGATAGCCTAGCAAAAACTGTAACGCCATTGTTTGACCAAGGTAACTACCAAGCTGCTTTGACTGAGCTATCAAGTCTTCAAAAAGTTGTTGACCAGTTCTTTGAAGATGTCATGGTTATGGCCGATGATGAAGCGTTGAAGAATAATCGCTTAGCCTTGTTGAGTCAGCTGCGCGAGCTATTCCTGCGAGTGGCAGATATTTCGCTGCTTTCTAAGTAGCACCTAAGCACTAAGTTAGGCTTTCCCTTCTTGCTAGCAAAGCACTGCTCATTCGAGTGGTGCTTTTTTGTTTCTGGTCTTAATCTCTTGCAGAGGTTTTTTCTTCGCGCTTGATTAAGCTTGTGCTAACCCTCTAGTGGGCCACAGAACAACTGAAAGAATATTGGCAGCTGACTAATTCAACAAACCTACTTCTTTGTAGTAGCGAACTGCTCCGGCATGTAAGGGGGCTGATAAGCCTTCTTTAACCATTTTGGTCTTATCGAGAGCATGGAATGCAGGGTGAAGTTTTTTAAACTCGAGGAAATTTTCAAATACTGACTTGGTTAACTGGTAGATAACCTCGTCGGGTGTATCTTTAGAGCTTACTAGTGTCGCACCTACGCCAAATGATTTTATTTCATTTGGGTTGCCTCGGTACATACCAGCCGGAATGGTGACTTCGTGATAATATGCGTTGTCAGTGACTAGCTGATTAACTTCGGAACCTTCAACATCAATAAGAATGCTATCGCAATCTGAGGTCGCAGCTTTAATCGAGGCGCTAGGATGCCCAGCCATAAAAATCATGGCATCAAACTGCTTGTCGCATAGTGCTTTTGATTGATCTGAGGAGCTGAGTTCAGATACTTGTGAAAAAAGGCTGCTTCCCCAGCCGAGTGCCTGCATGAGAATTTCCATAGTGGCACGATGACCAGAGCCTTTATTACCTATATTAATTCGTTTACCTTTCAGGTCATTTAAAGTTTGGATGCCCGAATCTTTTCGTGCGACGACAGTAAATGGCTCGGAGTAAATAGAAAATACTGAGCGTAACGCTGGGTCTCTGCCTTCTGAGGAAAATACTTCACTGCCTTGTACTGCGTGATATTGCCAGTCGGACTGAACAACTGCCATATCCAAGTCCAGTTCTCTGACTTTTCGTAAGTTGTACAATGATCCCTGGGTGCTTTCAACGCCACAGCGTATACCGTGCTCGGAACGTTGACGATTGATCATCCTGCATACTGCGCCGCCTGTTGGATAATACACTCCGGTGACACCACCGGTACCGACAATCATATAGTGCTTGTCACGAGCAAGGCTGAGCTCGGAACTGCCGAAAAGAAAGACGAAAATACAAAGCTTAGCCAGCTTCAATTTGCCGAACAAACTCAAAGTTTTTGACCTACGACCTAGCATACGTTTCCTTATTGAAGCTGCTTGTATCAGCACCTTACCCTTTTCATTGAAGAATAATCTTTTTGGAAAAGATTTTCTACACGATATTGTTGTGAAAGAGAAAAACAGAATTATGCTGGTACACTTATTGAAGGCCCTTAACAAGCAGTTTCTTTTCGCTATGAATAAGCTGATTCAACCGATATTTTTGCTGATGAATCGATTAACTTACCGTGGTAAGTTTATGTTGATCTCATCGGTTTTCGCGATCCCCTTGGCTCTGTTTGCTGTGCAGTTAGCATTTAATGCGCATCAGCAACTAGAACAAGCACAGCACACTCGCTCTGGCTTTAACTATCTTCGCCAATCAACAGAACTTATCGAAGACTTGGAAACGATACGAGATATAACTGTTGTTGTCTCTTGGAAGAGTGACTCCTTCTTGGTTTCAAAGCTTGATGCTGTTAAGAAGCGGGCTTATGGTCGTATTCTGGATCTAAGCGAAAAATTAAGTTCTAACGCTAGTAGCAAGTACTTACTAAGTCTTAAGGAAAAGTTTGAAAAGGACGGTTTTATTCGCGGAAATGAGGCAGGAAGGGTCGATAAGATTTATGAAGAGGCACATATTATGGTCGGTCAGGCGTATAGCTGGAGAAGGCAAGTTTCTTATCTGTATGCCTCCAGTAGTCAAAGCGATATTTTGTCCTTCGTAAACCTACTTAATGAGGGTGAGGAATATACCTATGCCTTAGGTTTGGTCAGAATGTTTGGAAGTTTGTATTTAGGGCAGGCGTTTGTGGCGTCACATGGTGCTGACGCGATGGAGGCTGCTTACCAAAACCTGTCTAAGTTAATTGATGATGTGGATGTGAAGGAACAAGCCTATGCCGGTATATTTAGAGATAACCCTTCCGTAGACTTATTAGGTGTTAAATCAGCTTTAGTTCAGACTAAAGACCTGCTTTCACAGTATTTGATAGAGTCCTTCTCTCCTAAAGGTGACCCGCAAGAGTTCTACGCGAAGTTAAGCGACTTGTATCAATTAGTATACGCGCATAATCAGCTTGTTTTATCGGTGACTGACCGTGTATTGGCGAAAAATTACCAGCAGAGCATTGAGCGCTTATCCTTGTTCTATATCAGCGTCGCTTTCTTCTCCTTGGTTTTGCTCTACTTGTCAGTCGGTTTATATAAGTCTGTTAGCTCTGCTATAGGTGAATTAACTGGCGCTGCAGATCGTGTAGCTATGGGAAATTATGATCAAGCGATTGAGATTGGAACGCATGATGAATTACTGACAGTTGCTCGGGCCATGGAGCATATGCGTCTAAGCATTAAGGAGCGTGAAGAACGCTTGGAACTAATGAGCCAGATTGATGGTTTGACTCAACTTTATAACCGGCCATTCTTTGATCAAGCAATGGATATATCCTTGGCTAATAGTCGCCGAAACATGACGCCGCTTACCTTGGTTATGATGGATATCGATCATTTTAAAAAGGTAAATGATACCTATGGCCACCAGGCGGGTGATGAGTGTTTAAAACTGATTGCTCGCTTAATGAAGAAACAGTATCAGCGACAAACAGATATAGTGGCTCGTTATGGTGGTGAAGAATTCATTGCGATTCTCTACGGTCAGACTCAAGAGGAGGCCCTATTGCAAACCGAGAAACTTCGAAGGGCAATTGAAGACGCAAATATGACTTATCAAGGCAAAACAATACCGATGACTGCAAGTTTTGGCTTGGCAAGCATGGCACCACCAGAGTGGCAGAAAGGTGAATCATTGGTGGGGTTTGCTGATAGTGCTTTGTACCAGGCAAAAGAAAGTGGCCGGAATCGTATTTGTATCGGAGGTCAGTCAGGTGGCCATGAGACTCAAAATACCGCTTGATAAGGTTCTATAAGACCTAAGGCCGATCTTTTATAGCTGATCAGCTACAGTAACCTGATTTCTTCCTTGACTTTTTGCCTGGTAAAGGGCTTTGTCAGCCTGTTTTACCAGATCTTGCCAGGCTTCCACTCTGGATTCCACGACACCAATACTGACGGTTAGCACGCCTTTGTCTGATTCAATGTGAGGGATTTGTAATGCCTCGATAGCTGCCCTGACTCGCTCGGCACATATTCTGGCTTGTTGGCCAATACTTCCGGGCATCAGAATTAATAGCTCTTCGCCGCCATAGCGAAATACTCTGTCTGAGGTGCGCAGCGTTGATTTAACAGTTTGAGCAACTTGTCTGAGCGCATCATCTCCTGATTGATGCCCATAGTAATCGTTATACTTCTTGAAAAAGTCGATATCCACTAAAGCTAGACTATAACTATTCTGGGTTCGTAGAGCGTGCTGTTCAGTATGTGTGAGATCAACCTCCATAGCGCGTCGGTTGCCGATACCTAGCAAGGCATCTTCAAGTGACAATAGTTTTAGCTCTTCGACATTAGTTTCCAGTTCTGCATGCCTGTCGATCAAGCGAACATATACATCGACTAGGTTAGATTGGGTCACAACACCAACTAAGTGTCCGGCATTGTTAATAACAGGGAGATGACGGAGTTTTCGACTACGTGACAGCATCAAGGCGTCTTTAAATAGACTATCTTCCTGAACACAAACAGGCGTAGAAGTCATGATTTCACAAATAGAATGTTCTGGGTAGTGAGCGTCTTTCAATAGCGTGCAAAACAGTTTGGTGATGTCACGCTCTGTGACGATTCCGATAGGTTTGTCGTTCTCGACAATAATCAGGCAGGAGCTACCTTGCTTTGACATGAGCGGAACCGCCTCCTTAATACAGCAATTCGCGTCCACGGTTGGTGGGCAGTCATTCATGAGTTCTTTGACAAGTATGTTAGTACTTTGGTGACCTTTCAAAAATTCATTCTATACTTTAATCCTAGGAGCCTAGCGGGAATAAGGCAAATTAATTACAGCAACTTACAAGCATCTTGAAAAGACTATTTGATGAATAGGTTCTTGATCAGAGTCAGACTTCAATTCATGAGTTCATGCTACCTTCAAAGTAAGGGAGCAGAGCCTGCTCCGCCAGGAGAGCAAATCCAATGACGATGATACGTAGTTCTAACGCTAAAATCTCAAACCGGCTCACCCGTTTTGTATCCTTACCGGTTCTGAGGGCTTTGTACGGCCTGGCTTTATCGTTAGGTGCACCGGCGGGTTGGGTTCTAGTCCAGAAACTTGCGGGGCGTGATCCATTCTCTGGTGAACATTTTGATCTATTACTCTATGTCTATATGAGCTTGGCAACGGGAATTGTGTTTTCATTGCTAGGTTATTTTATTGGTCGTCGAGAGCATATGATTACAGATCTGGCACTGACCGATAGCCTAACGGCGCTTTACAATAAGCGTTATTATAAAAACCGTTTAGAACAAGAGTTTCAGCAGCATCTGCGTACCGGTGCCTCAATGGCCATTATTCAAATTGATTTAGACTTTTTTAAACAAGTAAATGATCGATTTGGGCACCAGGCAGGTGATGAAGTATTGAAGAAGGTTGCTACATTGATTCTTGCAAATTGCAGGAAGAATGATACTGCCGCGCGCGTTGGCGGAGAAGAGATGAGTATTATTGTCTGTGGCGAAAGTAAAGATGAAGCGCATATATTGGCAGAAAGAATTCGTGCCACGATTGAAAGTACAGACTGCTTTTGGCAGGGGCAACGGATAAGTTTGACAGCCTCATTCGGTATTGCATTCGCGACAGCTAAGACAGAAACTGCTTGGCAAATTTATCAAAATGCTGACTTGGCACTGTATCAAGCCAAGAAGCAGGGACGGAATCAGGTATGCTTGTATGAAGCCTAAACCCAAGGCGCGAGTAGAGTTTCGAATGCGGAGGTTATATTGTCTTTAAGATCATTGGTTCTGACGTTGCTTGTCTGCCTGATTGTTTGGTATTGGCTTAAAGCAAGAGAGTTAAAAGATATTGCTCTAAGAGCCGCGGCGAAGCATTGTCGTGAATTGGACTTAAGTATTCTTGACCAGACAGTCGTTTTGCGCTCATTGAAGCTCAAGAGAGGGAATGCTGGGCGCTTACAGATTATTCGTGAATATGGTTTTGAGTTCAGTTCTACAGGAGAAGATCGTTATAAAGGTAGTGTGAAGATGGCCGGAGCACGTGTTCAAGGGGTCAAATTGGCACCACATCGAGTGGAATAGTTTTATTATTGGAAGTGGTTAATTTGTATCGAGCACCTATACTCTATATATCGACAAAAAGAAGCTATTCACAAATTGGCAGGTGTTTTTAATTCGCACCTGCTTTAGCGTGTAAGAATAAATATGATCAAACGAATTCCTATCGACTCCCTTCAAGTTGGAATGTATATATCTGATCTTAATAGTGATTGGATTCCTCATTCCAACTTTAAGAAGAAGGGGAAAATCAAGAAAGATCTAACTGTTGAAAAGATAAAAAACTAGGCATTAAAGAAGTCTATATCGATACTTTTCTAGGTGAGGATTTAAAGGATGCGCCGACCCTTGCCGAGATTGACAAAGAAAATGAAAAGAAACTAGCAGCGGCAGGTGAACTGAGCTCGTTAAACAAGCCGCGTTTAGGTTTGGGCGAGGAAATGCTGGCGGCTCAAAAGGTTCATGAAGAAGCAGTTGAACTCATGGGCGGTATTCTCACGGACGTTAAGACTGGTCAGGCGCTTCCTATAGACGCTATTGATAATCTTGCGGAAGATATGCTGGACTCTTTGTTCAGAAATCACAATGCCTTGGCTTGCCTTGGCTGTATTCGCGAGAAAGATAGTTACTTGATGGAGCACTCCGTAAACCTGAGTGTTCTGATGTCTATTTTTGGTAAATCGATGCAACTGGATCGTTCGGTTCTTCATCAAACCATTTCAGGTGCATTGTTGCATGATATCGGGAAAATCATGGTGCCAGACGAAATATTGCATAAGCCTGGTAAATTAACCGATGATGAATTTTCGCAAATGAAACATCACGTTACCCTAGGTCGCGAGCATTTGCTGGGTATCGAAGGTATTTCCCCTTTGACTATTCAAGTCGTTTCTGAACATCACGAGCGAATGGATGGTACCGGTTACCCTTCGGGTCTATGTGGTCATGAAATCTCAACCTTCGGGCGAATGGCTGCGATTGTTGACGTTTATGATGCGATTACAGCCGACCGCTGTTATCACAAGGGTATGACGCCGACAATGGCGATTAAGCGTTTACTGGAGTGGAGCGATCATCATTTGGACCGCTCTTTGGTAAATCACTTCATTCGTTGTATCGGAATTTATCCAGTTGGTTCTTTGGTCTTACTAGAGAGTGGCCGACTGGGCGCGGTTGTAGAAGTGAACGAGTTTGATCAGCGCTCGCCAAAGGTGAGGGTGATGTATCACACCAAGTTTAAATGCTTTATCAAGACCGAATTAATTGATTTAGCGAAACCGACGGTTCAGGATGCAATTGTCAAAGCCGTTGACCCCGACCTATTCAGGATCAACGTTAAAGATTTTTTAAGCTAGTCTAGTACACTTTCTTGGGAGCTGCGCTAAACGGCGCAGTTCGTACATAGTGCAGCAAAAGGCAGGGCGTCCAAACGCTCATTGCTGATATCTTCGTGACACTTCTCACAAGCGCCATATAAGTCTCGTTCCATTTTTAGCAGGGCATGATCTATTTGCTCTAGCTCTTCTTCGGCTTCACTTTTCAGGTTTAGTAGTACATCATCATTTTGTCTGTCTACGACTTGGTCCGAGAACTTACTGCTGGTTTTCCGGTTGTGAAGGTCTTTATCAATTTTCTCGATACGAAGACTTAATTCTTCTTTTAAAGCAACTAGCTTTTCTTTGCGGTCTGTCATGATTCTTCCTCACCTAAAATGGGTACGTATTACCTACATTTTAGGTTAGAACCGCAGAATAGCATTGATATGAATCAAGGTTGGCTTGCTAATTCCAAGGCCTCTGTCAGTTTAGCGTGTTTGAAGCCTTCATTCATAAGAATGAGGCCGTCTGAATTGATCACAACCGTAACGCCCATATCTCCCTTGAACTGCTCAGTTAAGTTATGAGCAGTATCTGCTACCACTGTTTCAGAGCGATAACCGCTAGAGATCTGATTCGCCCGGGCTTGTTCAGTCGATCCTGAGACATAATCAATACTAATAAAATGAATGTTCGGATAGTTTGGCTTGATTGACTCGCGAATACTCGACATATGGCTATCACAAAGCGGACACCACATGGTGAAATAGAGTACAACCGCATCATAAGCGGTTAATTCATCACTTAAAGTCAGCACATTGTCTTCAGTGTCAAGAATGCTGAAGTCACTAGCAACCTGGTTGACCTGGTTACCGATACTACCCGCTTGCACACTTTCGCGTTTATCTTCACTGGAAGGGTTTAAATCTTCGTTACAAGCAGATAATAATAGCCCAAGGAAAAGCATGCTAATTAAACGAAATCTAACGTAGAACATAGCTCACTCCCAAACTTAAAATATCTGTTGCAGCAAAGTCTTCACCACTGAGCGCATGATTCCACGAGAGCTTGTAGATCCAATCCATAGCGACTGTTGAATAGGCAATACTTAATCCCAGCGACTGCTTTTGAAAACCAGGAAGGGAGCTGTCTTTATTCCCATCAATTTCACCGACCTTTTCGCGTAAATCATTATAGGATGTGGTCACAGTAAGCGTGTCCATTGAGTCTAAAAAATGCGTATAACCAAAAGCCAGGCTTGTTGACAGGCGCTTACCTAATTGCAGATCATAGGGGTCGATAAAGCCGCTAGAGTCTTCGTTAACAGGACGTTCAATATATTTTCCATAGGACATGTTCAAGGTCATATTCCAGGGATAAATAGTCTTGTCGACAAGCAGATTAGCATCCAGGCGGTAGACGCCCCGGCCCGTGATATCGAAGCTGTTATCAATTTCACCAGAGTATGCAGATTTACCCGTCGGCAGGGTTAAGGTGCTGCCCAGGTATACTGCTGGAATCAGGCTTCGCCAGTTGGTGACTTTCCAGACACATTTAATATCGTCAAAGGTCTCGTACCATAGCCCTATGGTCGTATCACCAATGTTGTCGACTTTAGACTCTGTTCCAGTGTAGGTATTGTCATTCCATACATAGGGAATTTGGAGGCTTGCCTGCCAGCGGTTGGCAAGCCGATAAGCGATACCAAGACTACTTCGGTACTGGTTTAAGTCAGAGCCAACAGGGTCATCCTGATGCTTTCCTTCAGAGTTCCAGTAGCCCTTATAGTTCTCGTGCGAGAATGATGTATCAAACATCATGCGCGCACCTTTTGGCAGAATTAAAGAAGAGGCTGACCCGCCGCCACAACAGGATGCAGCCCAAAGATTCAGTGGCACAAGGAGCTGTGTACTGAGAAAAAACAGAAAGGCTTTATTCTTCATGCAAATAGATATCTTTCTAAAGATATTTACATCCCCATCATCGTGTTAGATGGCGTCACGACGAACTCTGCTTCATCATATTCACCATCAGGAATGTTGCCATCGTCGGTTTTTTGTTCACCGTTAACCGATAGGCGTACATAGATAGAGCCGGCTTCTCCGTCAGTAAGGCCCGTCAGGCCTTCAGCGGTCCAAATACCTTCTCCCTCATTGGATGCTGTGACCCAGCTGTCACCATCACTTGGGTCTGTTGACATTGCTACGGTGATGCTAGAGATCGTAAGCTCATAGTCGGAGTCTGCATTGAGTATTTGCCCAGCGCTAATTGCCGGAAAGCTCATCATGCTTTCCTTGGTAGTGATAAAAACACTGAAGTCATGACCGCTATCTCCATCTGATAGGCCATCATTGAATAGAATGTAGGTGCGTTTTTCTTCTCCGCCCATCATATTTGCAATAGTATCAGTTTGGCTCTTTAGATTAGCGCGGGCTGTCTCTCCCATTGCCATCATTACATCTGGCTGAAAGGTAACGCTTTCATCATAAGGTAAACCTATATCAAGGTACCAAGTACCCATCTCAGGGCCTGATGCCATGAGGTAGTAGATTGTCGCGTTATAGATTCCTGCTTCGTCACTTTCGGTGAAAGAGCCATAAGGCGTGCTATGGTTATGTGTAGACATTTCCATTAGTGGGCTTAAGGTAGGAGAAAGCCCTTCCATAGGGGTGCCATCCAAATCGGTAATTTCGATTTTTAGGTTGGATTTACCAACTTGAGCCATCTCGGATAAATAGGTAACTTTAAAGCTTTCTGAAAGCTCATAATCATTTTTTTGTGAATTGTTGCTATCACTACACGCACTCATTAAACAAGCACTTGCAACTAAACTCAAACTAAATGCGAGGGTCTTAACTGCTTTCATCTATGCACTCCTTGATGCGCAAAATCATTAATTGCGTGAAATTTTACGCTGAAGTAAGGGTGCAAAGGAGTGACAAATTGTCGCACCTACTTTGGGGTATAGTTTGGGTTTAGTTCAAGTTCAGATATGTTTTGGCTTTATGTTAATGACTTATTTTGATGAAGGGCGTTTCTGTAGCTTGCGTTGCAAAGTCCGTCGATGCATTCCCAGAGCATTAGCTGTTGCAGAGATATTGCCATCATGCTCATTAAGCACGCGTTGGATATGTTCCCACTCCAGGCGTCCCACTGATGGCGGGCTAGTATCTAGGGGAATATCTGGGTTTGCGTCCTCTTCCTGTAGGGCTTTGATAATGACATCGGTGGTCACAGGTTTGCATAGGTAATTCACTGAACCCAGCTTCATCGCTTCAACCGTTGTGCTAATGCTGGAATAACCTGTCAGAATCAGTGCCTTGGTTTGAGGTGAGTGTTCTTTTAGAATCGACAGAAACTGCAAACCACTTTCCTGATCGATCTTTAGGTCAACCACAGCAAAATTTATGCTCGTATCCGTTAATATGCCTTTGGCTTCTTCAATACTGTTTGCGGCGAAGCTATTGTAGCCTCGTCGTTTAAATGACCGGGCAAGTGTCGTAGAAAAGGTTTGGTCGTCATCTAGGATAAGGATACTCTTAGTCATTTTATTTTCTGCTCTTCGGCTGGGTGTGAGCTTACAAGTGACAGGGAAATATGAATGCGAGTGCCCGACTTATCTGCTCTTTCAACGCTTATTTTTCCATGATGTCTATTAATCGTGGCATGAGATAAAAATAAACCAATGCCCATACCATGCTCTTTGTCAGACTCTAATGGTTGCTCAGCGGCACTAAGAATACGGGAAACTTTGTTTTCATCACTGTTGCCATAATCACTGATGGTGAGTCTGAGCTTGTCCGGTTCAACATCTGCCTCGAAGCAGACTCTTTCGGGCGAAGCATCGGCAGCATTATTCAGGATATTCAGAATGGCCATCCTTAAAGATGGATCTGAGGAAATATTTGGCGATGGTGACTCGTCGAATTGTGCGCTGTTCCAGTTTTTCTCAAGCCTGACGCTAGGCCGTAAGAGTCTAAATTCATTCACTAGCTGGGTGAGAAAGTAGTGGACAGATTCATCTTGCTGACTGAGGAGAGCCTGGTGCCGAAGGTCATCTAACACGTTTTTACATATCGCTATTTGAGACGCCAGGAGTGTAAGGTCTTCGTCGAAATCCTGGGTCAGGCTATCTGCTTGAAGGTCGTCAACGAGCACGGCCATCGTCGATAGTGGTGTACTGATATGATGAGCAGCAGACGCGGCTTGTGTTGCAATACCCAATAATTGCTCGTCGCGCAGTAACTGTTCTCTTTGTTCGTTGATCTTATGTTGTCGAGACTTTAACTCTTGTCTCATTCTAATGAGGAAGAAGCAGATTAAGGCCGCGCTCACTGCAAAATTGAACCACATGCCAATGAGATGAAGGGAAAAGGCAGTTTGGCTTGCATCAATTTGGTGGTGCATATGATGGGCATGCTCATTCGCAACAGAAGTCTCTGATACCGAAAGGTCGACTAAGTATAAAGAGCCATAGCAACTTACGGTGAGTAAGGCCATAAACCAGGTGAAATTACTATTTAAGGTTGCTGCACTAATGGTTAACGGGAAGAGTAAAAGTGACACAAAAGGGTTGGCGGAGCCGCCGGTTACATGAAACAGAAGGCTCATGAATAGTACATCTGACACTAATTGAAGTCGGACATAGTTTTCGGTAATGATACGGGCGCTTTTAAGCTGAGCGAAGGTGAACATGGCTGAAAAAGCAAATAGGCTTAAAATAAACTCCGCCAGGATGAAGTTAAATTTTAAGTTCAGATATAGATGGTCAACGAGTAAAAAAAGTTGAGCCAGTCCCCACAAGGCCAGGCGAGCGCTAGCTATCAGGCGAACGTTTTCGCGCAGTGGTGTTTTGCTTCCTTTAGAGGAAAAAATCATAGTCGTCGTTTACTGAAAAACTGGATTGAATTTGCTAATTATTAGAACAAGCTCTTAGAAAACATGCCAGACGTTTTCATGAAAGTTTTTAAGCCTTGTCTATACTTAGCTAAGTACTCATCACAGAAAAAGACAATTACCCCTTGAAACAATTACAAATAAAAAATGGACTTTGGATCTTTCTAGCGCTGTGTGTCTGCCTGTATTCCGTGTCGGCTATGGCGGAGGAGCATTACACCAATGGCATACCATTGTCTGGAGACCATCTTGAGTTCTTTGTCGATCCGACACATGGCTTGACGATAGATGATGTGCATGGCTACAACCTCTGGGACTGGCGCTCGAACGAGCAGGAAGTGCCATCATTTGGTTTTTCGCATGATACCTACTGGTTCCGCTTTGTGGTGCCAGGGAATGACCACGCCTGGTTGTTGGAAATCAATTATGCTTTGCTAGATGAAATCGAGTTTTATCGGGTTAAAGGAGGTGAAGTCGTTGAATTTGTCCGTACAGGTGATCACTTTGTTTTCTCTGAGCGTCCTATTCAACATCGAGCATTTCTATTTCCAATCGATGGCGCTGATGAAGCACAGCATGTTTACTTGAAAGTTCGCTCTTCAAGTTCCATTCAGTTGCCTGCTACGCTTTGGCCAGAGAAAAGCTATTTTGAGGCTGACCAATATCGCTTTGCCGAGCACGGTTTGTACTATGGCATCGTTCTGGTGATGGCTTTGTATAACTTCTTTCTTTTTTTGCGACTTAGAGATAGTGCTTACCTGTTCTACGTTTTGTACGTGATTACCTTTGCTGTAGCCCAGATGTCCCTGACGGGCTTTGCTTACCAATTTATCTGGCCAAACTTTCCGGTATGGAATGAGCAGAGTATGGCGGTAATAACGCCCTTAATCGTGACATCGGGGATGGTATTTGTATCGAACTTCCTTAAATTGCAGAATAATCACCCGTACTTGAATCGTATTGTCTATTTGCAGGCTTGGCTTGGAATCGTGTTGGCTTTCTTGAGCACGCTCTTACCTTATGCAGTCATGATTCCTTATGGTGCGGCTTTGGCGATCGTTACTTGTTCGTCTATTTTATTTATTAGTTACTATGTCACGATCAAATCGAGACAAAAATATGCGACGTACTTTTCGGTTGCCTGGAGTATGTTTCTAATTGGCACCGTTATATTGGCCATGAACAAATTTGGCTTACTGCCTAGAAATGGGCTAACGGAGTCTGCAGCGCAAATTGGCTCAGCTATTGAAATTATTCTCTTGTCTTTTGCTCTTGCGGAACGCTTGCATGACGCTACTTCGCGCCGTTTTAAAGCTGAAGCAGAAACCTTGCAAGTGAAGGAAAAGCTGATCGAGACCAAGCAGATGCAAAATGAAGCATTAGAGGTAGAAGTTGAGCAGCGAACCAGAGACTTACGACTGGCTTTAGAAAAGGTCAATAAATTAAACTCCGAACTTGAAGATCTATCAACACTTGATCAAGTCACCGGGGTTAGAAATCGTCGTTATTTTGATGAAATGATGGAGCGAGAGTTTCGTCGTGGCAGGCGAAATGGGCGAGAATTAGCTTTGATTATGATTGATTTGGATAATTTCAAATCCGTCAATGATACCTATGGTCATCAAGCTGGAGACCAGTGTCTGAAAACGGTCGCTTCTGAAGTGTATCGTTTGGTGAAACGCCCTCCTGATCTGGTTTGCCGTTATGGTGGAGAGGAGTTAGCTGTTGTCTTACCTGAGACCAAATTGGAAGGTGCTGTTTTGATAGGTGAGCGAATTCGGGCGCATATTGAAGCTTTGTGGATTGATACGGGTGATGAGCGTATTCAAGTGACAGCGAGTGTTGGCGTAAGTGCCTGCATGCCGAACGAGGAAAGCTCGACTCACGCTTTGGTTGAGATGGCTGATCAGGCGCTATACCAAGCTAAGCTTAACGGTCGAAACAGAGTTGAGCAAAAAGTTGGCTAAGACGGCGTGAAACTGCTTGATAGCTGTTTGTTTATACAGTATTTTGTATGAATGAAACTGTATATTGCAGAAAAGCCCAGTCTGGGGAAGGCTATAGCGCAAGCCCTACCTAAACCTCACCATAAAGCTGATGGCTGTATTTACGTCGGGCATTCCGATAAACGCCGCTGTGATGTAGTCAGCTGGTGTATCGGTCACCTTCTGGAGCAGCTCGAGCCAGATGCCTATGATGCATCACTTAAGAAATGGTCGCATGAAACCTTGCCTATATTGCCCGACCGTTTTCCTAGAGGTTGGCAGCTGGCGCCTAAAAAGCAAACCCGCAAGCAATACTCTATTCTAAAAAAGTTAGTCAAACAGGCTGATCACATAATTCATTGTGGTGACCCTGATAGGGAAGGTCAGCTACTGGTGGATGAGCTGATTCACCATGTCGGCGTTAAAGCGTCAGTGAAAGATAGTATTGAACGCTGCCTGATTAGTGATTTAAATCTACCCGCTGTTAAGCAAGCCCTGGCTTCTCTAAAGTCGAATAAAGACTTTGTGCCTTTATCTGTTTCAGCTTTAGCTCGTTCACGTGCAGACTGGCTTTATGGAATGAACCTAACTCGCGCTTTTACGCTTCAGGCTCAAAAGGTCGGTTTTCAGGGCCTGGTTTCAATCGGGCGGGTGCAAACACCCTTGCTAGGCTTGATTGTTCGGCGAGATGCAGAAGTTGAAGCCTTTGTGGTGCGAGACTATTACGAAGTCGATGCCCATATCCAAATATCTGAACAACAAGTTTTATCTGCCCGTTGGCAGCCGAGCGAAGCTTGCGAGCCCTATCAGGACAGCGAAGGGCGAGTCATAAACAAAGCTTTGGCTGAAAATGTGGTGGCGCGAATTAAGGGGCAGCCAGCTAATGTTGAAGCAACAAGTGCTAAGTCCAAGAAGCAAGTTGCGCCTTTGCCATATAATTTATCTGCGTTACAGATCGATGCTGCTAAAGCATTTGGTATGAGTGCTAAGACCGTCTTGGATACTTGTCAGAATCTGTATGAACGACATAAACTGATTACCTATCCTCGCTCTGACAATCGTTATCTACCCTCGGGGCACTTAAGCCAATCTGCACAAATTTTCGATGCAATCGCTAGCAATACCAACTTACAGAATATATGTAACAGTGCCGACTCAAGTTTAAAAGGACGTGTTTGGAATGATGCCAAGGTTGGTGCTCATCACGCGATCATTCCAACTGCGAATAAGTCAAAAAAGGGATTATTGAGTAAAGCTGAGCAGCAAGTATATGAATTGATAGCAAAGCACTATCTTATTCAGTTTTTTCCGGCTTGGGCTTATACCGACCGTGAAATCAGCTTTCGAATTGCCGGTGGCTTATTCCGAGCAAAGTCGAGGGAAACCAGTGAGCCGGGTTGGAAGCAGGTACTTAAATCCACTAAGGATGAAAAACAAACCGTAGCTTTACCTCAGCTCAAGAAAGGTGAGCGTTTTACTTGTTTATTTGGAGACTTGCTTAGCAAGCTTACTCAGCCTCCTAAACACTTTAGCGATGCAAGTTTACTCGCGGCGATGACCGGTATAGCCCGTTTTGTGAGTGACCCCGAGATCAAAAAAATACTAAAAGATACCGATGGTCTTGGAACAGAAGCGACACGTGCTTCGATCATTGAGCTGTTATTCAAGAGGCAGTTTATTTACCGAGAAGGTAAAGCCATTAAAGCGACAGAGGCTGGTAGAAAAGTGATAGCGAGTCTGCCAGAAGAGGTTTCATTGCCCGATATGACTGCACACTGGGAGTTGATGCTAAAGCAAATGAGTCAGGGGGAGTATGCATATGCTGATTTTATGCTGCCACTTGAACAACAAATCAGTCACTTACTATGTAGGGCAAAAGATACACACCTTTCAGCCTTAGCTGGCCTTAAAGCGCAAAACAAATTTAAAAAACGTAAATATAAGGCCCGACGCAAAAAGGCGAGCCCCACATTAAAAGTTGGCGCTTAACGAAATGCGCAACCGGGCTCTTTTCCTAAGGCTTTTAGTAGCATGGCCATTGGGCAGAATCCTGTGAATGCTGCCTGAAACATATTGACGCCAACAAAAGCCGTAAATGCCAGCCAATAGACCGAATGGACCTGACTGAGAATAACACTAACAAGAATAAACAGCCCGGCAACGGCAAATACAGTTCTATCGATATTCATGATCTAAAACCTCTTCTAAACTAAATATTAGGTTTTACTAATATAGATGCTTGAATTATATTAGTCAATGCTAATATAATCGCTGCTATGTGATGGTTTACCTAAGTTTTGCCAGAATGAGAGGAAGAGTATGATGAAAGTATCTTGTCAAAGATTATCTGTTGCTTTGTTGCTGCCTGTACTAGGCTGGGCTGGTGCTAGCAGTGCTGAAACCGCTTCAGACCTAGCAAGCGAAGGTAAGCAAGTGATTCAACAATTTGCAGGAGAGTTGAAATCAAGCCTGCAAGCAGCGGTAAAAGAAGGTGGCTTTACCAAGGGTATTGAGGCTTGTTCTGTGGATGCAGAAAAAATCGCCAGCAAACATAGCCAAGGAAAATGGACAGTTTCCCGCACCAGCCTTAAAACACGTAACCCTGATAACAAGCCAGATGCCTGGGAGGCGAAAGTACTTGCTGACTTTGAACAGCAACTCAAAGCCGGAAAGCCTGCTACACAGTTAGCAGCGGTGAAAAAAGAAGGGAGTACCTTTCGTATGATGAAGGCTATTCCAACTCAAGGTATGTGCTTGTCGTGTCATGGAGAGAGTCTAACAACAGATATTCAAAAGGCACTCTCGGAACAGTACCCGCACGATAGGGCGGTAGGTTATCAGGAAGGACAGATTCGTGGGGCCTTTAGTTTGTTGCACACCGCGAAGTAAATACGGAAGATATTTCGTTCTGGCCTAATCGATTTGTGAGTGAATAAGTGACAGAATAGCCCCCTTATCTTTGTATGTAGATTTCTGGTGACGATTTAAAAGGAGTTTTCACAATGGCCATCGCGCTTACGCTCCACATATTGGCTGCAACAATTTGGGTTGGCGGAATGTTTTTCGCCTATCTATGTCTTCGTCCTGTTGCAGCAAGCTTATTGGAACCTCCGCTACGTCTAAGTTTGTGGCAAGATACCTTTAAGCGTTTCTTTTTTTGGGTATGGATAGCAGTTGCTGTTTTATTGGTGAGCGGTCATGGCATGATTGCCTTATATGGTGGCTTTGCTTCGATAGGTAAGCATGTTCATATGATGCTTGGTCTAGGCTATATCATGTTTTTATTGTTTGGGCATTTATACTTTGTTCCATTTAAGCGTATGAAAGCTGCAGTGAGCGAGAATCGTTGGCCTGATGCCGCGACGCACTTAAATCTAATCCGTAAAATCGTCGCAATTAACCTGACACTGGGCTTGATCGTTATTGCTATCGCAAGTGGTGGTAAATTCCTGTTTTCTGCCTAAGTAAGTGAAGAAAACTTAGAGGGCTTAAGGCTGAATCAAAGAGGCGCTTTTGAGTGCATGCAGGTAAGCACTCAAGTCGCTTAGATGTCGATCATCAATGGCTATCTTCATCGTCACGGCTTGTTGATACTCAGTGCCGATGACTTCGCCTTGATGTTGAAAAAGCCAGTGTCGGATAGCCTGTTCGTCTGAAAAATCACATTGTATTTGGAATTCGTCGAGTTCCACTTTCAACTCTGTTTCACCTTCGTCATAGGCTTGCTGGGCCGCCTGGGAGTATGCTCTGACTAATCCGCCTGCGCCGAGCTTTATACCACCAAAATAACGAATCACAATGATCATGGCATCGCCAATATCTTTATGTTGAATGACATTCAGTATCGGCTTGCCTGCGGTGCCACCGGGTTCGCCATCGTCAGACATGGCCGCGAAACTCGGACTATGAGGTGGACCGATTTGGTAGGCCCAGCAATGATGGCGAGCATCGGGGTAATCTCGTTTAGCTTGTGCCAAAGCTAGCATGGCCTGCTCTCTATCTGTAACACTAAAATGCCGGGCGATAAAACGACTCTTCTTTATTTCATAAGTAGTTTCAATGCAGTCTTTAGGGACTAAGTAACTAAGCGCCATGGCTGGATGTTCCTGATTGGGATAAGCCGACTTACGCACAGCCTATAAACGAGATGTTGGTTCGACGAAACTCTGATCTCGACTAAAATTGTAAACTAGCATAAATTTTTGTGATATTGCCAGATTGAATATGTCTTAGCACTATGCCGAATAGGCGATCTCGGGTATCCTTGCGCGCTCTTTACACTTTGGTGAATGTGTAGCTTATAACTATTGATAGCGATGCCGCCAAACTTAATCTTGTTGGGCCCATAGGATGAGTGCCAGTTGTAGTTGGCCAGGGGAAACAGTTTAAATATGGCTGAGCAGTTTTTCGCGTTTTTACTCACAGTTTGGATGGAATCTTTATGAAATCATTGAGTTTAGCAGATCAGATTTTCTTATGGCTCGAGAAACGTCAGCAGCCAATGCATGTGGGTGGTTTGCACCTTTATCACTTTCCTGAAGATGCCGGCCCAAAATATGTGACAGAGCTTGCTGAGTATATGCGTTCCTTTCAGCAACCCATCGCGCCTTTTAATCAGCGTTTAAAATCTCGCTTCGGCCAATACCATTGGGAAGAAGATCTTCAGTTTGATCTAGAGCATCACTTTCGTCATAGCGCCTTACCAAAGCCAGGAAGAATTCGAGAACTACTCGCCTTGGTTTCGGTTAAGCATGGCGCCCTAATGGATCGAGAGCGACCAATGTGGGAAAGCCATTTGATTGAAGGTATTCGAGGTCGTCGTTTTGCGATGTACTTTAAAGCGCACCACTGTATGTTAGACGGTGTGGCGGCAATGCGGATGACAGCTAAGCTGTTATCAGAAGACCCTGAAGCTCGTGGTTTACCGCCTTTGTGGGCCTTGCCTCAAGTGAAGAAGATCCGTCCAGAAAATATTAATAATGCCAATATTGCGCAGAGTCTGGCAAATATCGTCGGTGAGGCCGGGAAGCAAATTTCTACGGTGCCGACGCTTATTAAAGAAGTGAGTCATGCTATAGGGCAGGCACGATCTAATCCAGATTATGTCTCTGTGTTTCAGGCGCCGAACAGTATTCTAAATAAGCCAATAACAGGCTCGCGTCGTTTTGCAGCGCAGTCATATCCAATAGAACGCTTTAAAACCTTGGCTAAGAAAATGGACGCCACACTGAATGATGTTGTGTTGGCTGTTTGCGGTAGTGCCTTACGTAATTATTTAATTAGTCAACATTCCTTACCCACTAAACCCTTAGTTGCGATGGTTCCAATGTCTATGCGCCGAGATGATAGTGCGGCGGGAAATCAAATTGCGATGATCCTTGCTAGCCTGGGAACCCATGTTGCTGACCCAGCTAAACGCTTGGAAATGGTAAAAAATTCGGTCAAAGATTCCAAAGAGCGATACTCACAGATGTCGCTTGAAGAAGCGATCAATTATACCGCTTTGACCTTGGCACCCGCTGGTTTGAATATGTTAACGGGTTTGTCGGAAAAACTTCAGGCATTCAACGTTGTTATTTCTAATGTACCAGGGCCAAAGAAAACACAGTATTGGAATGGTGCGCAGCTAGAGGGGATGTATCCCGTTTCAATACCTCTGGATCGTATTGCCTTGAATATTACTTTGGTCAGT
Organism: Oleiphilus sp. HI0128; assembly: GCF_001635365.1. NCBI lineage: Bacteria > Pseudomonadati > Pseudomonadota > Gammaproteobacteria > Oceanospirillales > Oleiphilaceae > Oleiphilus > Oleiphilus sp. HI0128. Next base: position 76,541 of record NZ_LWGG01000987.1, read on the forward strand.
TATGTAGATCAGTTAGAATTCGGCTTTACGGCTTGCCGCCGCACCTTGCCGTCTATGCAGCGTTTGCTGGATTATGTACAGAAGGGATTAGAGGAATTGGAAGTGGCAGCTGACATCTAAGATATTACCCTACTGACCATTTCGATTGGCAAGTAACAAACTTAACGACTAGTAGATATAGAGATATGACAAAGAAGACTGAAGATAAACCTCAATCGTTCGAGCAGAAAGTGAGCTATGGATTTGGATGGCAGTTTGGCCGTCAGATGCAAAAGAACCGCTTCGAGGGAATGGATATTGAAGCAACGATTCAGGCTTTGCGAGCATGCTTTAATGGTGAACCTTCGGCTTTGTCCGAAAGCGAACTCAACGAAGCCTATGACACGATTAAAGAAAAGCGCATGCAGTTCGAGAAAGATCGTACCGAGAAGTATCAGGATTTGTGCAAAACTTTCTTAGATGAAAATGCCAAGCGAGAAGGCGTACAAGTTACCGACTCAGGTCTACAGTACGAAATTCTGGAAAGTGCAGAGGGCGATAAGCCTAGTATTGATCAGACTGTACGCGTTCACTATCACGGCTCATTCATTGATGGCCAGGTTTTTGACAGCTCTATTACCCGAAATGAACCCGCTGAGTTTGCATTAGATCAGGTTATCCCCGGTTGGACGGAAGGTTTATCAATGATGCCTGTCGGCTCAAAGTGGCGCTTTGTAGTACCCTCTAAGCTAGCCTATGGTGAAATGGGCTCGCCGCCAGCAATACCGCCTAACGCGGTACTGGTATTCGATGTTCACCTGATGAATATTGTTAAGTAAGACTTGCCGTTTTTGCTACCAGGCACCTCGAAGAGCAATACTGCGTGGTGCCTGATTAAGGCCTAGGAAGCTTCTGCTTTCTCTGTATTTACAAAGTAATAGGAGGGCTGAGGGATGACAATTACGCAACTTACTGAACTATTAGGTTGGGCGGTTTTGATTAATCTTGCTTATCTGTCTCTGGCTAGTATCGCGGTGGTATTTTTCAAAGAGGCCATTACATCGATACACAGCAAGATGTTTGATCTTGAGGAAAAGCAACTGGCCCCTGTTTATCTTAGCTTTCTAAGCCAGTACAAAGTCATGACTTTGGTGTTTTTTGTTGCGCCCTACCTTGCGTTGAAGATTATGTGGCATTAGCTCTGCTTTGACCTGAGTAGCGCAGCCTACGGCTAGCGTGAAAACTTTAGAATATGGCCTTTGAACTGGCCCTCTAAATAGTCGGTATGCTCAGGCTTAAAGTGGCTTGAGCTAAAACCAAAGTCAATCATTCGTTTGCTGAGTTTGTTTTTTTTGCCGCGCCCAGGATCTACCAAAATGACCTCACTTGTTGGCTTGGAGTGTCTTTCAAAGAAATTAGCTAATAAGCTAATGTGTTCGTCTTCATATAATATATCGCTACCAATGATCAGGTCGAAAAGGCCTAAGCTATCATTATCTTTAGCCCAGTCTATACGTTCAAAGGTGATGTCGGCGTCGCTATTAAGTTCGGTATTTCGTTGTAAGAATTTTTCAGTTTCAGGGTGGTAGTCAGTGGCAGTAATATCGGCGTGCTGCTTATTTAGTAATAAACTCGATAAAGCCATGCCGCAACCAACTTCCAGGACCCTTTTATCACCAATAGTGTAGTTAAAGATGAAGTGTGCGAGCACCATACTGGAAGGCCAGATGACACCGAAGATGGGCCATGCTGCAGAGCTGATGCCCAGTTTCTCAGCGATGCCTTCCGGATCATGAAATTGCTGTCTGTCACGGAGTGTACAGAGATGAATATCGGTCTTACCAAACTCAATGGTTTGGTAGCACAAGCGTAAGTCTGTCATTTGGCTGCCTTCGTATTTGCGCTAAATATCTTTATAGATAATTAGCACAGAGTGGCGCTGAGCCAGGTATCGAGGATAAATGACAAAACGGAGTACTACTTAGGGTATAGCACCTGTAAAGAAAGGCAATGTATTTCGCTTATTCTTTGTACTGGGAAAATCGCTGATAATTGGCGCTTGTTAGGATTAACAACTGGCTAACGGCAACTAATTCTAGCTTGGCTAAACCTTGTAGCTTTAACGAGTGGTAGAACTCGGTTGGAAGATAAATGAAATCCTGTGAGGGTTGAAGAGCCTCAATAAGCTACAAGGGAGAGCTTATTGAGGCGGATAGCTTAGTCACTCTGGAATAAACTACTAGCAAGCATGGGCCAATGTGCTGACCAACCTTGCGTAGGGCTACGCTTAAATTCGCTACGCACATATTGGTGGATACGACCTTCGATATTTAAAGTGAGCAAACTCGCTGCACTGCTGCCGGTTAGGCGAGGTCTCTTTTGCTCGCGAATTTCAGCTTCTCGGATTATTTGGCGTAACTGAGTTTCAAGACGATCAAAGAACTGGGCAGAACGCTGTCGAATTTTTGGCTTTTCACCCGCCAATGCACCGCCTACTAATAAAGAACACATACCGGGGTTCTTTTCAGCAAAAGCCAATATAAAGATTACGATCCGCTGAAGTCGCTCAATGCTTCCAGGGACTTCTTGAGTAATCAATTTGATGCGTGTAAATACCGACTCTTCTATAAATTCTAACAGGCCTTCAAACATCTTCCCTTTGCTGGGAAAGTGTCGGTATAGCGCTGCTTCAGTGACGCCGACTTCCTTGGCAAGTTTAGCGGTTGTGATCCTTTCGCCAGGATTCTTCTCAAGCATCTGAGCCAGCACTTCCAGAATTTGCTGGCGACGATTAGGCTTGTTGCTTTTTTCTGTCTTGCTATTAGGGGTATTGCTTGTCGGCTGGTCCGGCATTCTCAGCGTTTCCTATAAATAATCACTAAATAAGTATTAAGGTCTATCTTGAGTCAATATGACTAGACGATCAAGCCCTCTATTGGCGAAGAGGCTGAAGCGTATAACTTACGTGGCATACGGCCAGCAAGATAAGCCGCTCGACCACTTTCTACTGCCAGGCGCATAGCCTGGGCCATTAGGATAGGGTCTTGAGCTGCAGCAATTGCTGTATTCATGAGTACGCCATCACAACCTAGCTCCATCGCGATACTTGCGTCTGAGGCTGTACCAACACCAGCATCAACTAATATTGGCACCTTCGCATTTTCGAGAATTAGCTTGATGTTGTAGGGGTTACGAATGCCAAGGCCAGAGCCAATCGGAGCACCCAAAGGCATGACCGCAACACAGCCCATTTCTTCAAGGCGTTTAGCAACAAGTGGATCGTCAGTGGTATAAACCATGACCTTGAAGCCGTCTTTTATCAGTTCCTCTGCTGCGATCAATGTTTCTGTTACGTCAGGAAATAAAGTCTTTTGATCGCCTAGTACTTCAAGCTTTACCAAGTCATGTCCACCCAATAGTTCGCGTGCGAGCTTACATGTTCGCACTGCATCTTTAGCGGTATAGCAGCCCGCAGTATTGGGCAGGATGGTGTATTTATCAGGTGAAATAACATCAAGTAGGTTGGGCTCGTCCTTGTTCTGGCCGATATTGGTGCGGCGAACGGCAACGGTGACAATTTCAGCACCGCTAGCCTCTATGGCCAAGCGTGTTTCTTCCAGGTCTTTGTATTTTCCCGTGCCAACTAACAAGCGAGATTGGTAGGTTTTACCGGCAACGGTTAAAGGCGTATTAATATTCGTTGTATCTGTCATAGCTGTACTCTAATTGCTGCTTGGGTTGTAGTGCGTGCTAATATATTGAGTGATTTTTCTAATCTTGAAAGAAGGTCTTCAGATGTCTAGCCACCGCCAATTGCGACGACCACTTCTACCTTATCACCTTCTTTTACTTCGTAGGTATCGTGTTCACTACGGGAAATTATTTCTTCGTTTACTTCGATGGCGTAGCGTTTTCCCTCGAGATCCAGGTGCTGTGCCAGTTCACTCAGCTTGAGTGAAGTGCTTAGCTCATAGGGTTCGCCATTCAGGTTTATCATCATTGTCGTTTTCCACCAGGGTATATCTATATAACGCGGTCTAGTTGGCTTTTCTAAAGGCTAGAAAAAGACACAGCCAACCAGCAATAAAACTCAGGCCTCCAAAAGGCGTTATAGCCCCTAAGAGACGGACTGCTTCGCCAGTAAATGCCTCACTGAATGCAAGCCCATAGAGACTACCACAAAACACTATGATGCCAAGCAGGAAGAAGCTATAACTTGCGTTTAAAAGCTTTTGCGAATGTGGCAGAGGGGAAGCTTCCTTGAACAGGCTCAATATCCCGACCACTAGAATCCCGCATGAGTGAAACATCTGATAATGAACACCCGTTTGATACACTTCTAGCATGCGCTCGCTAATCATCGCTTTTAAGCCATGAGCGCCAAAAGCACCCAAGATCACTGCTAGCATGCATAGCAATGCGCCTATCATAAGCTGGGAATTAGGCTTCATAAGCGAACCTTTCTTTAGTATCGATGTTTAAAGCAGTAAGTGAACCACCCCAGACGCAGCCGGTATCGATAGCTTGAAATTGGTCTTTGTTTGCGCCAGTGAGCCCTGTATTACCCGAGAGTGCCGCCCAGTGTCCGAATATTAGCATGGTGTTGTCGGGCCGAGGCAGGCTGAACCAGGGGACATAGTTATCGGGGGCATCGTCGAGGGTTTCTTTGACGGCAAAGTCGAGCGCACCGTTTTGTTTAACAAAGCGCATGCGGGTAAAGTAGTTTGTAATAGCACGCAGGCGCATCATGCCCGTGTGGTGCTCAGACCAGAGTGCGGGCTCATTGCCATACATCAGGTCAAAGAATGCTTCGTAATCTCCGCGACATAACTCATTGGAAACTTCTTGATTGTAACGATAGGCTTGCTCTGTTGACCATATATGAGGAATGCCGGCGTGACTCATTGCAAGCTTCTGCTCTTTATCCCATATCATTAGAGGTTGATGGCGTAACCAGGTCATCAATTCATGGCAGTCATCTGCTGCAAAAATTTCAGCAAAGGTGTCTTTTCTTTTAGGCTGGCGCTTTAAATAGTAGGTAGCCAATAAGTGAAGGTCATGATTACCAAGAATAACCTTGGCAGGATGTCCGCCTTGGTTACCCAGGCTTTTGATCAGGCGCAGACAGTCAAGCGAGTCGGGGCCTCGATTTACAAGGTCTCCTGCGAACCATAGTTCGTCACGGTTCTGGTCAAAAGATATCTGGTCGAGTAGACGGGTGAGTGCTTGATAGCAGCCCTGAACGTCACCGATGGCATAACGAGCCATAAGCTTTCCTTGTTAGTTATTATTCGTAGGGAAGGGGATCGGCAGCGCTATTTTCTGAAAACGCTTCGAGTCGCTCTTGGCAAGCACCGCATTTGCCACAGGCCTTTTCTCTGCCGTTATAGCATGTCCAGGTTTTACCGTAGTTAAGTCCCATTGCCAGCCCTTTGCTCAGTATTTCTGTCTTATTGATATCCTGAAAAGGTGCAATAATATCAACCGCTTCGTAGTTAGCGATTTTAGAAACCGCATCCATCTTTTCGATAAACTCAGGGCGACAATCCGGATAAATAGCATGATCACCACCGTGGGCGCCGTAGTAGACGGCACTGGCTTTTATTGAAACTGCATAAGCGATCGCAAGAGAAAGCATTACCATATTACGGTTGGGGACCACCGTCGATTTCATGCTTTCTTCTTCATAATGCCCTTCAGGGATTTCAATGTCATCCGTGAGTGAGGAGCCGAGTAATAATTGATGGATTGCGGTGATGTCGACAATTTTATGAGGCAGGCCTAAGTCGTCACATACCTTCTGTGCGTAGTGAAGCTCTTTAGAATGCTTTTGACCATAGTTAAAAGACAGGGCGTAAACTTTCTTACCTTGAGCAATCGCTTGATTTAACAGGGTGAATGAATCCATTCCGCCGGAATAGATAACAACGACTTTATCGCTCATAGCTTCCTCATATAGTCCTTACAGTTGAATTGTGTGGCATTTTATCTCTGTGAACTGGAAAAAGACAGCGGGCTTAGGCCAGATGGTTCAAGGGAACAGAAGTTCGATCGATAATCTTTCTTAGTACAAAGCTGGAATGAACACCGGTAACGCCGGGTATGCGTGTTAGTTTGCCTAAGAGGAAAGCTTGATAGGCATCCATGTCACTCACCAATACTTCAATCATATAGTCCGCAGCTTGCCCGGTGATTAGCATGCATGAGAGTACCTCCGGGCAATCGCTCAATGTTTCCTCAAAGGTATCAAAGCGGTCGTTAGTATGTCTATCCATACTGATTTGTACTAGAGCTGTGAGCTTTAGCCCCAACTTTTCTCTATCTAATAAAGTGACGGTTTTAGATATGAGGCCGCTTTCCTCTAGTTGTTTGACTCTTCGTGAGCAGGGAGAGGGTGATAGGCCGACTTTTTCAGCTAATTCAAGATTGCTGATCCTTCCATCTTTCTGTAGAGCGTCAAGTATGCGCCGGTCAGTTCTATCAATCTTGATCATAGGGTTAGATATATATGCTAATAAAGGTTGCTTAAAAGGTTATTTATTGCTTAATTCTGGTTCAAATAAGAAATAAAAGCAATCTATAACTACATATTGACGCATATAATATCCCTATTGTTGAGCAGTACTCATCTCTCTAGAAATGTAAGGTATAGGAGCATCGCGATGTCATTTGACCACCGTAAATATCAGGCTTTTCCTCGTATAGAGTTGCCCTCGCGCCAGTGGCCTAATCAGCATATTGAGCGTGCGCCGATTTGGTCAAGTGTCGATCTTCGGGATGGAAACCAAGCCTTGATAGAACCCATGTCAGTTGAGCAGAAAAAACGCTTGTTCAAGTTGCTGGTCAAGGTAGGGTTTAAGGAAATTGAAGTCGGCTTTCCAGCGGCATCGCAGCCTGATTTTGACTTTGTTCGTTGGGTGATTGAAGAGCAACAGGTCCCGGATGATGTAACTTTGCAGGTTTTGACCCAGGCACGGCCCGAGTTAATCGAGAGGACATTTGAGTCTTTGAAAGGTGCGCGTAGAGCGATTGTTCACGTTTATAACTCCACTTCTACGGTACAGCGGGAGCAGGTTTTCAAGCTTGGAAAGCAAGGTATTATTGATATCGCCGTAGCGGGTGCCCAAAAGGTTCTAGGCGAAGCAGAAAAAGCGCCAGAAACAGAATGGGTTTTCCAGTATTCACCAGAGAGCTTTACCGGGACAGAAGTCGATTTCGCGGTAGAAGTCGTCGATGCGGTAACTGATGTGTGGCAACCAAGTGTAGAAAAGCCCTGTATCATTAATTTGCCTGCCACGGTGGAAGTGTCTACGCCGAATGTTTTTGCTGACCAAATTGAGTGGTTTGGAAGTCACGTTAAACGTCGAGACGCTATTATCTTGAGCGTGCATACCCATAACGATCGAGGTTGTGGTGTGGCTGCAGCAGAACTAGCTGTTATGGCCGGAGCCCAACGAGTTGAGGGTACCTTGATGGGGAATGGCGAGCGAACGGGAAATATGGATGTCATTACCATGGCGATGAATCTGTATAGCCAAGGTATCGACCCTGAATTGAACTTCTCTGATATGGATGAAATTATCCATACAGTTAAGGCGTGTACACAAATAGATGTTCACCCTCGACACCCTTACGCTGGCGACTTGGTGTTTACCGCTTTTTCTGGCAGTCATCAGGATGCGATTAAAAAATGCTTGTCTGTGCGTAAAAAAGAAGATCCATGGCAAGTTGCTTATTTGCCGATAGACCCGACTGATTTGGGGCGTAGTTATCAGGAGGTTATTCGTGTTAACTCGCAATCGGGCAAAGGCGGTATCGCATATAGCCTAGAGCGTGATTATGGCTTGAATTTGCCTCGCTGGTTACAGGTGGAATTTAGCTCAGCAGTACAAAAAGAAGCGGAGCTTAGCGGAGGTGAAGTTGATTCCGATAGAATCTGGGCGCTTTTCAGGGAAACATATATTGAACAGCAGTCTCCAGTGCATCTAGGGCCTTTTGAGATGAAGCGCTCAACGCATGACAGTATCGAGGCCCAGATCTTTACTGCTCAAGGTTCGGTGAATGTATCAGGTCAGGGACATGGTTTGATGGATGCTTATGTTGATGCCATGAATGCGCAATTTTCGTGTGATATGAAGGTATTGGAGTATTCTGAACATGCGCTTGATCATAGGACCGATGCTGAAGCAGTGACCTATGTTCAGGTCAACATCAATGGCCAGCGCTTCTCGGGGGTGGCGATTCATGAGGATATTGTTACGGCATCTTTGAATGCAGTGATGAGTGCTTATAATCAGTTTATAGCCAAGCAAAACGGAGCCAGCAATAGACTTACTGGCACTTTATAGCCGACTAAACTTTTAGCAGGTTAATAATTTGCAAGGTAGCCTGATTGAAGGAGGGTGAAGGGAAAAATTGTGATAGCATCAGCTCATCATAATTTTTACTGAGTAATAACAATAGGGAACGATATGAAGAAAACACTTTTATTTGCAGTAATGCTAAGCTCTGCCAGCACAGCATCCGCGGGCTTTTTTGACTCGATCTTTGGTAAGAAAGAGGCGGCTCCAGTTGCTCAAACTACCATGACAAATGAAGTAGCAAAAGCTGCGAGTGAAGAGGTGCCAGCAGAAGCATCTGAGACGGGTTCTATGGTTGATATGGCGATGGGGTTATTGCCTACTTTGACTCAAGGGTTGGGAGTTTCTAGTGACCAGGCTGAAGGTGGAATGGGTGCTTTGTTAAAGTTGGCGCAGACAACTCTTTCAGGCGATGAGTTTGGTTCTTTGAGTGAAGGCATTCCTGGTATTGAGGGTATGTTGGCGGCTGCGCCGAGTTTGGGTGATAGCTCAGGCGCGGGCTTAGGTGGCATACTGTCTAAAGTAAGTGGCGCATCAGGTTCACTAGGCGCGCTAGGAGAAGTCACAAAACAGTTTGAAGCCTTAGGCTTGAGCCCGGATATGGTGCTGAAGTTCGCACAGATGGCCATTGAATATTTCTCTGGAGACTCTAAGTCATCTGATGAGCAAGGTTCAGGTATCGATATTGGTGGTTTACTACAGAAAGGCTTAGGTGCAATTTTGTAGTTCTATCGCAAATTACGAATAAAAAAGGGTGCTATGAGCGCCCTTTTTTATTGCGATAAGTGACGGCTTTACTTTCCTGCGCTTTCTAAAGGAAGTAGCTTTAATTCTACACGGCGATTAGCCTGACGGCCTTCGGCAGTGTCATTAGAAGCAACTGGGAAGCGTGGCCCTTTACCCGAAGAGTGAATGCGCCCAGAGGCAATGCCACGAGTCTGGAGTGCATACTTAACGCTGTTAGCACGCTGTTCGCTGAGAGTCTGATTAAACGATAGCGCGCCAGTGGAGTCTGTATGCCCGGTGATTTCAATTGCAGTCTTATCAAATTCCTTTAAGACCAGTGATACAGAATGAATGATTTTCTCAAAACTGGCCTGTAAATCCGACTTACCCGTTTCAAAGGTAATGTTGCCAGGCATCACTAAGATTATTTCGTCGCCCACACGCTTAACGCTTACGCCGCTATTTTTTAGCTGGTGCCTTAGTTTTGCTTCTTGCTGGTCCATGTAATAACCCGCACCACCACCAATAGCGCCACCGGCAACGGCACCAATAAGTGCGCCTTTGCCTCGGTCAGACTTACTCGAGGTTGCAACCCCGATCAGTGCTCCCGCGACTGCCCCGGTCACTGCGCCTGTCGTTGCGCTTGATACTTCTTCTTCACCGGTATAAGGGTCATAGGTCATACAAGCACTGGTTAAGGATGCTAGAACAGTAAGGCTTACGATTTTCTTATTCAACATGAGTTTGCTCCATTATTTCCGTATATATAAATAGTGCTAAAAGGTGCTTAGACTTCGTCTACGTCAACTTGTCCGGATAGCCTGCGCCGAATATGAGACCAGCTCATGCCCAAACATAGAATTGCAGATATAAAAATTTCTAATAACCAGACGAAAGCACTGGGTTCACTTATGCTAATTAAGCCAATATCGATTAATGCCCAGATAATAATCGCGACGAGCAGCGCTGCGAGGGTGAGCCCGACGGGCCCTAAAGATTTTAGCGTAGCTCTAACGTAAATAACCCAGCCAATGATTAAGGCGACTGCTGATAAGGCTAACCAGGGTGTTGGTTCTGATATAGAAGAGAGCAACCAGTGGTAATAAGAAAAGGTGCTTGGGTTGTAGCTCAATAATACAAGTAATAAAGCGAAAACGAAGCGAATCGCGATGCCTTTGGATGTAATGCTCTTCATTCAATGGGAACCTGTTAAAGAATATTTATCTTCTTAGTATAATAAGCAATGCACATTATAAATACTTACCAATTAGATACCTTGTTCGTTCTGCTGCAAAGCCCACAATTGGGCATATAGACCTTGCGCTTTGATAAGAGAGTGGTGGCTTCCTTGCTCGACCACGCCACCCTTATCAATGACAATAATACGATCAGCATCGACAACGGTGGAAAGGCGGTGGGCGATAACTAGACTGCTCTTACCTGCCGATACTTCTCTGATTGCCTCCATCACTGCGGACTCAGATGCGCTATCAAGCGAGCTGGTTGCCTCGTCAAATAGCAGTATTGCCGGGTTCTTGAGGATGGTTCGGGCAATGGCAACACGTTGTTTCTCGCCACCGGAAAGTTTAAGACCTCTTTCCCCGACTTGAGTTTCATATTGCTTGGGTAAGCCCTCAACAAAGTCTTTCAAATGAGCAAGTTCGATTGCGTGCTTTACTTCTGCATCGCTTGCACCAGGGCGACCATAGCGTACGTTTTCAATCAGGCTGGTATTAAATAGAACGGTGTCTTGAGGCACTACGCCAATCGCTGCGCGCAAACTGTGTTGGGCGCAGTGCTTAATGTTCTGATCATCAATCAGAATCGCACCTTTGCTGGTGTCGTAAAAACGAAATAGTAGCTTCGCGATAGTTGATTTTCCGGCGCCGCTGCTACCAACAAGCGCTACTTTTTCTCCTGGCTGCACGGTAAAACTGAGATTGCTCAGAATCGTTCTACTTGGCTCATAGGCAAAGGAAATATCTTTAAACTCGATCTTCCCGTTTGATACTGTCAGGGGCTGAGCGTTTTGCGTGTCGACAACCAAAGGTGCTTCTTTAAGCAGGCCAAACATACGTTCTATATTGGTCATCGAGCTTTTGATCTCTCGATAGACGAAGCCCAAGAAGTTTAAGGGTAGGAATATTTGCATCATAAAGGCGTTAACCAATACGAAATCACCTAAAGTCATACGTCCGGTGCTGACTTCATGAGCTGCCAGTACCAGCATGGCGGTTAGCGATGAAGAAATGATCAGTGCTTGTCCGCCATTCAGTGCAAATAAAGTGAGACGGTTTTTGCGCTTTGCTTGCTCCCACTTTTCTAGTTCTTTATCGTAAAGGTCCGCTTCATATTGCTCGTTAGTAAAGTACTTAACGGTTTCATAGTTGAGTAGGCTATCAATTGCCCGGGTGTTACTTTTGCTGTCAGCCTGATTCGCTTCGCGAATAAACTGGGTGCGCCAGTCAGTGGTGGTCTTGGAGAACCAGACATAGGCGATGACTGATATCAGTACGATCAAGGCAAACTCGAAGCGATATTGTTGCCATAAAATACCCATGACCAGAAACAGTTCGAGAAAGGTGGGGGCAATATTAAACACCAGAAAGCGCATCAAAAAACTAATGCCATTTGTGCCGCGCTCAATGTCGCGAGATAAACCACCCGTTTGGCGGTTCAAGTGAAAGCTTAGACTTAATGCATGAAGGTGCTCGAAAACTTTTAGTCCTACGCGACGCATCGCTCTTTCGGTCACGCGTCCGAATAGGGTGTCGCGGATTTCGCCTAGTAACACATTCATCAGCCGTACCAGACCGTAGGCGAGTAATAAGCCCAAAGGTACAACGAGCAGGGATAGTTCATTATCAGCTAGTTGTTGGTCTAGGTCATCGACGACGTGCTTGAGAATAAAGGGCATGGTAACGCTAGCGACTTTTGCTGCAACCAGACATAACAGAGCGAGAGCGATGCGCTGCTTGTATTCCAAAAGGTAGGGAATGATTTGCTTGATGATTGACCAGTCAATTTCTCGATTGGGGTCAAAGTCTGAACGCATACCGCGCATGTGAAGTATCCTAAGGAAAGAAAGCGCTTAGTGTAGCGTAAAAGGGATAAGTGCCAAAGCGCAATGGATCAGATATGATCTTACTATTCGACGCCCTCTATTTTAGGAGAACTTAGTTTTGTCAGCTCAGCGATTAGTTAAAGTACTAGCGCCAATTGTAGTGTTGTTGCTATGCCTTTTGTTGGCCTATCAGATAAGTCAGTCGCAACCACCCGCGAGCAAGGGGCGTCCTTCAAAGGCAAATCCTTTATTGGTCGAAGTGGATAAAATAGCGCCTCGGGACTTTCAGGTCACGGTAGAGTCCTATGGTGTTCTGAAGGCTAATACCCGGACGAATCTGTTGTCCCTGGTCTCGGGACAGGTTTTAAAGGTCAGCCCTGCTTTTCAGCGGGGTGCTTTTGTCCAAGAGGGTCAAGTCCTGTTGGTGATCGATCCGCTTGAATATGAGGTGAGCTTGCAAACTGCGCGTAGTGATTTGGCTAATGCGGAGTTAGCTCTGGCGGAGGAGGAAGCGCGTTCCGAGCAAGCACTTCGGGATTGGCGTACCCAAGAAAAAATCAATAGTACACCGGCGCGTGATTATGCGCTGCGTTATCCTCAGCTAAAAGCGGCCAAGGCTAAGTTGGAGACGGCTAAAGCCAAGCTATCCTTGGCGCAGAAAAACTTGGAAAGAACTAAAGTTCGAGCACCCTATGATGGTCGTTTGATAGAAACCTTCGTCAATAAAGGCAGTGTCATCAGTACTTCCACGCCCGTGGCAGAGCTTTATTCTAGTGAGTCTTTGGAGCTTAGCTTACCCATAGCTAGTAGGGATCTCGCATTTCTGGACTTACCTTCATCAGAGAGCTATCAGGATACCTCTTCATCAGCTTATGTCCGCATCGAGAACTCCTTAGTTGTACCAGCTGAATATTGGCAAGCAATGATTGTCGGTACTGAGGCGCTGGTTGATGCTGAAAACCAACAAATCTATGCGCTGGCAAAAATAGTGAAGCCGCTCACTTCTGAGAAATCGGAAAGGCCGGTACAAGCGCTAAAGGTTGGACAATATTTGCATGCAAACATACAAGGGAAAACTATAGATGAGGCGATATTAGTGCCGAATTCGGCGATCTATCAGGGCACGTATGTCTATGTTGTAGAGAAAATAGAAAAACAGGATGTGCTTGCCAGGCGGGAAGTAAACGTTCGTTGGCGCAATGAGGAACTTAGCCTGATTGAATCTGGTTTAAATATTGGCGACCTGCTAGTTAGAACACCTTTGGGGCAAGTGACGAGTGGTACGCGCGTGGCGATCGATAAGCGAGTAGAGGGCGCTGCAGACAAGCATCAAGGAGAATCACCTTGATTGCATGGTTTGCTCGAAATGATGTTGCGGCAAATTTATTGTTGCTGACCATTCTGGCTTTAGGTCTAGGCTCATTGCATTTCTCAATTCCTTTGGAGGTGTTTCCCAGTATAGAACCGCGCTCGGTGCGCGTCACCATCGCGATCCCGGGAGCGATGCCAGAAGATGTCGAGACCAGTGTCAGCATAAAACTCGAAGAAGCCGTGCAAGACCTAGAGGGTATAGAGGATGTAGTGAGTAATGCCAGTGAGGGGCAGTCCCTTCTGATTATTACTCTGGATGACAACTACGACCCACAGACTTTGCTAACAGAAATAAAGAATCGCATTGATGCGGTGAATAATTTGCCTGCGGATGCAGAGCGGCCTGTGGTGAGTTTAAGCAAGCGGAAACGGGAAGTTATTAGTGTCGCGGTGTCTGGCGATTTATCGGAACGGGAAATTCGCCAACAGGCACAGCATGTACGTGATCAATTGCTTGATATTGAAGGGATTACCCAGGTTGAATTAGACGGTGTGCGTGATTATGAAATTAGCATTGAAGTTAACGAGCGGGTATTACAGAAGTATGGACTGAGTCTGTCGCAAGTGGCTTTGGCGATTCAGCAACACTCAAGAGATATCTCTGCCGGAAGCTTAAAAAGTAATGGCGGTGAAATTCTGATTCGCTCTAGTGGGCAGGCTTATAACAAACTAGAGTTTGAGCAGATTCCTGTGCTGAGTCGAGCTGATGGTAGTAGCGTCACGGTTGCAGACTTGGCCAGTGTTAATGATGGCTTTGAGGAAAGCGCCATACTGACCCGCTTTAATGGTCGGCCGGCGGCCTTGGTCGATGTTTATCGTGTCGGTCAGCAAAGTGCTATCGATGTGGCGGATAAAGTCAGGGCCTATTTGCAGGAAGCTGAGTCTTCATTACCCGAAAGCGTTCAGCTTGATGCTTGGCATGACCGCTCAAAAATCGTTAAAAAGCGTCTGAAAACGCTTTCAGATAATGCCATACAGGGCGGTATATTAGTCCTGCTCTTGCTGACTTTGTTTCTGCGTCCTGCCATTGCTTTTTGGGTCTGCATTGGTATACCGGTTTCCTTTATGGGCGCATTGTTAGTGATGCCATTGTTCGATATTACCATTAACGTGATTAGCCTCTTCGGCTTTATTGTTATTCTGGGGATAGTCGTCGATGACGCCATTGTTACCGGCGAGAATATATACTCTCACCTGCGGCGTTCTGAGTCAGGTTTGGAAGCCGCGATCAATGGCACTAAAGAAGTCGCAGTTCCGGTAACCTTTGGTATTTTAACGACGATCGCAGCTTTTCTTCCCATTGCGTTTATTGAAGGCGTGCGCGGGCAATTGTTTGCGGCGATTCCGGTTGTTGTGATTCCTATATTGGTATTTTCTCTAATTGAGTCCAAGCTTGTTTTACCAGCTCACTTGAAGCGAATTAAGCTACAACCTCAAAATCAAAGCTCAGCCTTGGTGGCTGGCTTATCTCGTTTTCAGCAGCGCTTTGCCGACGGTTTTGAAAGTGTTGTCTTGCACTACTATCAGCCAGCACTTCAGTTGGCCTTGAAGTATCGCTACCTTTGTCTGGCGCTTAGTTTTGGTCTCTTATTTATTTTGTATGCCTTGGTTTCGACTGGGTGGATGAAGTTCATATTCTTCCCGAAGGTTCAAAGTGAGTTGGCACGTGCTAACCTGGAAATGCCTATAGGAACACCCGTCGAAGTGACTGATCGATATGTCTTGTCAATGCTGGGAGCTGCCCGTGAGCTTCAGGATAAGTATCACCTGGAAGGCGAGGCGGTGATTCGAAATATCATGGCAACAACTGGCTCTTCTGGTGGTTCGAGCCATATTGGGCGCGTGATATTTGAAATTACGCCGCCAGAAGAGCGTACTTTGGATATCACCAGTCGCGAGCTGGTTAATGAGTGGCGTGCATTAATTGGCCATGTGCCGGGCGCAGAGAAGTTAACTTATCGTGCTGAAATTGGTCGAGTCAGTGACCCGATTGATATCAAGCTGAGTGCGCAGGACTTTAATGCTCTCTCAGGTATTGCTGAGCTAATAAAAGAAAAGTTGGCAAGCTACCCGGGGGTATTTGATATTTCCGATAGCTATTCAGACGGTAAAGAGGCGATTGAGATAGTGCTTTTGCCTCAGGCTTCAGTATTAGGCCTGACACGTCAGGATATTATGTCTCAGGTGCGTGAAGCCTTTTATGGCTACGAGGTGCAAAGAATTCAGCGTGGTCGTGATGATATCAGGGTTGTGGTGCGTTATCCGAAGAGTGATCGGCAGTCTATTCGTTCACTGGAAGAATTCTTGATTCGTAATGCCCAGGGAAGTGCTGTGCCGCTCTCTCAAGTCGCGAGCTTACGAGCAGAGTCAACGCCGGCTGTTATTAGTCGTTTGAATCTGAAGCGTACTATTAGCGTTCGGGCTGATGTCGACAAACAAGCAACCAATATGTTGGTGTTGCAACAGGAGCTACGAGATTATATTGACCGGCAGCTTGGGCAGTTTCCGGGTGTGAGCTACAGTATGGAAGGTGAAGCGAAAGAGCAGCGCCAGTCTTTCGGGAGCTTGAAATGGGGCGTCTTATTTGTGCTGTTTATAATTTATAGCTTATTGGCGATCCCATTTAAGTCTTACTTGCAGCCGGTGGTCGTCATGGCGGTGATTCCTTTTGGCGCAATCGGAGCCATTGCCGGGCACTGGATTATGGGGATGGACCTGACGCTAATTAGCTTGCTGGGAATGTTGGCGCTTACGGGAATTGTCGTGAACGATAGCTTGGTTCTGGTGGATTTTGTTAACAAGCGCCGCAAGGAAGGCAGGGACTTATTGCTAACAGTTAGCGGTGCAGCTGCTGCACGATTCCGCCCAGTTATTCTTACCTCTTTGACCACCTTCTTTGGTTTGATGCCATTGCTGTTTGAACAGTCAACCCAGGCTCAGTTTCTGATTCCGATGGCGGTCTCTTTAGGCTTTGGTATTGTTTTCGCTACCTTAATTACCCTAGTGCTGGTGCCGGTAAATTATTTGGTGATTGCCGATATACAGAGACTGTTTCGCAAGCAAGCACTTAGCGACTAAACTGGCAGTAGCGGTGTGCCAGGCTAATCATGGCTTGATCTTCCGTCTCGAGTATAAGTTCTTTATCTTCGATATAAGAGAGTGCCTGCCCACTCAGCTGATTGCTACTTTGGCTCTGTTCCAGGTAGCAATATTGTTCAGAGGGAGTTTGTAGGTCATCTGGCTCGTAAGTCTTACCTGTTACCACATATTCACCTGTCGATATAAGTGTGCGGTGAAACACGGTAAAGGAGGTATCAATAAAGGCTTTGTCTGGATTGTTATTTGAATCTTGAGCCTCAGAGATAATCTTTAGGGCATCACTAGTCTTTCGGTCTGAGGCGGACTTGAGTATCGATTCGGTATAGGTGATATCGCTGCTGAAAAAGCTGCCTGAGCTTGAGAGCAACCACCAGATAGCCGCAGCTGTTAGGGCAAGCACGCAGAGGCTGACGGTGATGTGCATGGCCATCAGTGTGCGACGAGAGCTCTGCTGGAACTGATAAAGAGAGGAGAGCTCCAGTTGTTTATCCACTTGGGTATCTATAGCACGATTCATCGCATCGAAGTTGTGCGAGACGGACTCGTATTGCTCAGACTCTTTATCGCCTGTTGTTTGTTCACTTGCTTGCTTAGCCATCACTATGCCCGTTATTAGGCTTGGTTTCATCACGGCCTTTAGTATTGTTTTCCTTTAGGTCTTGCTCATCAAAGCTGTGATTCTCGGCAAGTTTGAGTAGCGACTTATCCTCCGTATACAAAGGTACGTGTACGATTTCCTTTTTGATGATCTCGACAGGAACTTCAACCTTAACCACTTTCTCGACAGGCACTTCTTTGATGACTTCGGTGGCGACTTCTTTTATCACGGGGCGGCGCTGCACTTGTCTCCAGTAGATGATAAGGCGGCGGGCGCTATTGAAAGCTTTCTTGGTAATTGAAGGGATGCTGTCTCGATCTGCTTTATAGTCTGCAATTGATGGGTCTCGAATAACGTAGGATGCAAAGGCCAATAAGATGCCAGTCACGGCAATAAGCAAAGCAAGGCTACCAAACCATAGTGTTGCAATGGTCATCACATCCTTTCTGCCCAGGTCAGCTGCAGACTCTTTGTTATACCACCATTGAGCCATGCGGTAGACTTGGTTGTCGCCAACTTTCAGGTTGACCAGATTACGCAGTTCAACGCGCTGTTTGCTCTTGTCAAAGATAGTCTGATCGAGTTCTTTAATAATGGCATCATTTTCAGAAAGCTGTTTGAATTCCTTTTCTCGTATTTGCTCATTCTCGCCTTGCTGTTCTTGGAATTTCTTTTCGACACGTGCCAATTCCTTCATATGAGTTTGAATGACCGATTCGATATCTTTTTCGCGGGCTCCTAGACTCTTGCTGAGCTTCAGTGATAGCGCCTGAATTTTTTGGTTTAGCGTATCTTCTCGTGCCTGATAGCGATCTTTGACGGCCTCGATATCCTGGTTATAAGTGGCTCGGAGTGTCTTTTGTTTGTCTGAGTCACTGAGTTTATTCAGTGCAAGGCGTAGGTCTTCAACCTTCTTCTCTTGCGTTTCGACGAGAGCATTCTGTTCTTTCTTAACTGAGTTTTCAGAGAAGAAGCCTGCATCAGCGATTTTCTTCTCTCGCTTCACTCGAAGCTCTTTTAGATAGGCTTGTTCATTGGCAAGCTGTTGTTGAAGGCTTCGGCGTTGAGTGTCTAGCTCACTGCTGGCATTGAGCGTCATTTGTCGTGAAGCCTCAATCAGTGCATCCAGTTCCTTCTGACGGTCAGCGCGTAAAGCTTTGAGCTGCTCGCGTCTATCTTCAATTTGCGCAGATAGGCCTTTGATATATTCATTTTGAGTTGCAGCGCGTAAGCCCTGAATGCGGTCCTGAATTACTTCTGCTTGGCGAGAACGCTCTTCTGATATGATGGCATGACGCTGGCTGTATTCGGCTTCAATTTGCGAAGAGCTTAAGCTTGCCAGACGAGTGCGCCGTATTTCGAGTGGTTCAATTTCCTCTTCGACGGCCACTAGTTCTTTCTTATGTTTATCGATTGAGAAAATCAGGGCATGAAAGTTTCTTTCGAAACCATTGAGGGCTGATTCAAAAGTGATAAAGGCTAGAAAAATTAGGGAGGTACCGAAGATAAACTTCCACTTTGTATTGCTGGTTTTATAGGTCGCCGCAACAAAAGGAATTTTGGTGATTTCGACAATCGCGACCATCAAAAAAGGCATCATGGCGATAAACACATTGGTGTAATCGCCAAAGCCCAAACCCTGAGGGCGATTATTTTCTATCTCGGTGAACGAACTGATGCCTTGCATAATGGAGATGGCAAAGCCGATAATCACGGCGCATATCTCAACCGCCCAGGCAAAGAATATTAGCTTTTTGCCAATGCTCTCGCGTTCCGGGTTTATCGTTAAAGAGGGTGCTTGAACCGGCTCAATTGAACTGGTAACGGTTTGAGCTTGGCCGTTTGTCATGCCTTTGGGTTTCCGTTATTGTTATTTTTTCGATTGTTTGTGTATGTTATCGAAGTTTTACGCTTAAGCTACTTCGTTCACACTATCTTCTAATAGTGAGTTAATTCGCTATCTAAATCAGTGACTCAGGTATGAAAAATAGTATTGTTCTCGCTAGTTTGCTTTTTCTGCTTCTTACTAGTGCCTGTACTACCCGGCAATTGGCGGAAGTATCTCCTCTTGAAGAAGATGTGTCAAAGCTTGAGAAGCTTAGTCCTGAAGAGAAGCAGAGCAAAGAGAATGAGACAGCGGAAAAGAAAGCCAAAAAAGAAAGTCAGGCCGCTACTAAGCAGATAGAGCCAGAATCACCTTTGCAAAAACAAGCTGAAAAGGCATCCCAAAAAAAGCTCGGGCAGCCTTCCGATAAAACACAGGCTAAGCAAAAAGAGAGGCAAACTTCGCAGAAGTCGGTGGAAGCTTTGGAGCAAGAGTATTCAACTGAGCCTTCAAGTATGCGCTCAAGGGATGAGTTGGAGAAGAGTAGCGATAAGGCTTCGAAGAATACATACTCTCCTATGAAAGATAGTGCAGCGGCTTCGGCTAAAGAAGATCAACAGGATGGCGTGGGAAAAAATGCGCTTGAACAACTAGAGCAAGCAGCTGGTGGAGAAAAAGCAGGCACGAAGTATTTAAAAGATAAAGATGATGAAGACCCTTCCTTGGAAATAAATGGAGTGCTTAGTGATAGCGATACTGAAGGTAATGCTTACCATATAGAGGGTGATGATGCCCCTGTAACGATTCTGGGAGAGGGGGGGGAAGTGATTATTTTACAAAAAGATCGTGAGCAAACATCCACTTTTCGGAAACGGAGAACCTGGAATATGCAGCGTCAGTTCTAAGTTAATACAGCTTGTTTGCGCTCTAAAGCGATGATTATCTAGGGCTTGATGCTGACTGCTTCACGTATCATGGGATGAAAGCTTGCTCTATACTTGCGTCATTTGTAGGATAGCCTCTAATTGCCGAAAGGAGGTCTGGGAGAGTTTGATGAAAAAGTTGAGTGCATGTGTCCTGATTGCCGTATCGCTGCTTATGGGTGGCTGTCAGAGCTTTCAAAAAGATAGGGACTTGGAACTGTATATTGTTGGTGCTGGCTTGAGCTATGCGATTGGTAAACATGTTTGTCGTCATAGTGAATTCGTTGAAACCTGTGGTGTAAGTGCCGCGGCTACCTTTATCGTTTGGTACTAAGCTTTATTTATGTCGGAAGACCTTCTTCGCCTGGATAAACAGGTTTGTTTTTCTTTATATAGTGCTTCCAATGCGATGGTTCGAGCCTATCGGCCATTCCTTAAATTACTGGACCTGACCTACCTTCAGTACATTGTCATGATGGTATTGTGGGAAAAAGACGAAATCAACGTCAGTGATTTAGGGGAGCGGGTTCATCTGGACTCAGGAACCTTAACACCTTTATTAAAGCGTCTTGAAGCGAAAGGCTTATTGAGTCGAAGTCCTGGTCTTCGTGATGAGCGAGTAAAAATTCTTACTTTGACTGAAAGTGGTCGCTCTCTAAAAGCTGAGGCGCAAGCGGTACCTGAGCAAATGCTTTGCAAGCTTGACCTACCTCCTGAGCAGTTACAAACCTTAAAGCAGCAATGCGAGGCGCTGCTCAAAGTACTGTAATTGTTTCCTTTAAGACTAGTGTGCAGCAAGCCAGCTGGTGAGCCTATTCTCTTGTCTGAGGTGCGGTTGTAAGGCATCAAGCCAGGTCTGTAACTTCTCCAGATACAGTTTTTGGCACTGTTCAATTTTTTTCTGATCCCATGCCAGCTCTTCTAATAGCTCATGATAGGCTTGCTCTGTTCTGTTCACGCGAGCCAGATAGTCTTTGCCGAGTATTAAGCAAACGGCTTTGCGGTAGCGCTGCTCATCGAGTGAAACCTCAGCTTCGTAGTCTTCTTCGCCGCCATAAGGAATAGATTGCCTGATTAGTAGAAATGCTTCCGTTGCTTCCAGAATAAAGTCGCTGTCATGGTGGTTCAGGTTGATAAGCATAAGGGTCGAGAAGTTATCCAGTGCAAATACTTCTTGCCCGGATACGCCTAAATCAAACTGACTAACCAAGGCTCTGCCTAGTTCAAACCACAAATATTTTTCAACGGCTGCGCTGTATATCGCTTCTTGTATACCCTCTTGTTGAGGGTATTTGGCAATTAGGCCTTGATCTAGTTGGTATAGAAAGGAGAAGGGGATGTCGATCTTTATATCAACCTGGCTGGTTTGTTTGTTGTTCGAGCTTGCAGTGTCAAGTGCTAAAGGTTGGCTCGTTGTAGCCTGGTCAGCTTGGTGAAAGTGATAAATGATGCTTTGTTTTAAAATAAGGTCTTGTTCACTAAATATTCGCAAGCGTTCGAAAACTTGAGACTTTTTCAGACGTGTAATTAGCTTGGTATCGTATTCACTCTTAGCGTCAGTTTGAAATGATAAGTCTGATGGCTGTTGAGGCTCAGTAATAGAGATCGATGCGTAGGTGCTGAAGGTTAGGGTTGACGTTATAAGCAGGAGCAGTAATCTGATATGTATAGAAGGAGTCATGGGAAGCGTCTATTTATTATTTA
>NZ_LWGG01000988.1:0-1251 GCF_001635365.1 Oleiphilus sp. HI0128
ATTTATGGGTCTAAAAGCAAACATCCTTGTACAAGAGTACATTAAGGAGGCAAATGGTGCTGATATTCGCTGTCTTGTGGTGGGAGATAAAGTCGTTGCTGCAATGAAACGTCAGGCTGCGCCTGGTGAGTTTCGCTCAAACCTACACAGAGGGGGCTCGGCTGAAATAGTTCGCTTATCGCCAGCTGAAAGAAAAACAGCAGTCGATGCAGCAAAGACAATGGGCTTATCAATGTGCGGTGTAGATATTCTTCGAAGTGCTACCGGGCCCGTTGTCATGGAAGTGAACTCTTCCCCGGGGCTAGAAGGCATTGAAACGGCTACCGGCAAAAATGTAGCGGGGATGATTATTTCGCATATCGAAAAGAAGGCAAAACCCAACGCAACCAAAACTAAAGGGAAAGGTTAGTTATTAGTTGAGACAATGCAAATATTAGTTGAGATATTACAATGAGACAGAGCTTTTCCATAGCAGGACGTGACATCAAACCGGGTGAATCAGCATACATTGAAATGCCCACCGTTGCGCTGTATACCGACACCGAAATGTCGATGCCGGTATACGTGAAACACGGTAAAAAAGATGGCCCGGTATTGTTCGTTAGCGCTGCGATTCATGGTGATGAGTTAAATGGTACTGAGATTATTAGTCGCCTAATTCAAGGTAAACAACTTAGAGGAATGAAGGGAACGCTCATAGCAGTCCCCATTGTAAATGTTTATGGCGTCATTTCACAAAGCCGCTATCTACCTGACAGAAGAGATTTAAACAGAAGCTTCCCCGGCTCGACTAAAGGGTCGTTAGCAGGAAGAATTGCAAACCAGTTTCTGAAAGAGATCGTTTCAAAATCGGACTACGGGATTGATTTACATACAGGTGCGATTCATCGCTCAAATCTGCCACAGATACGAGCAAATTTAGATGATGAAAGAACAAATGAACTTGCAAAAGCCTTTGGCGTGCCTGTTGTACTTAATGCCGATATAAGGGATGGATCGTTGAGAGAATCTGCTGGAGAACTGGGCGTACCAGTACTTTTATATGAAGCAGGTGAAGCATTGCGATTTGATGAATTATCTATTCGTGCGGGTGTAAGAGGCATCGTTAACGTTATGCGTTCATTAGATATGCTTACCAAACGACGAAGCAAGCTTAAATATGAACCTTTTATTGCTAGGCAGTCAGGATGGGTAAGGTCAACTGACAGTGGCTTTATCCGTTATAAAAGAACGCTTGGTGAGCTCGTGGAG